>CAYUJF010000096.1:0-1527 GCA_964445015.1 uncultured Candidatus Saccharibacteria bacterium | reverse complement strand
CAAACTCACAATCGGCAATATAATACTTACCATCAGCCACACAACACCAGGCAATTTGGCGCCAGCCGTTTGGGCCGCGCCCACAGCTCCGAGATTAAAATAATTCTTCGGGAAGTTGATACTGACCGTCACCACTCCGGTACTGGGCACATTGTAGGCATTAAACACTAAAGTTCTCGGACCCGCCAAAGTACTATCGCTGCCACCGACACCATGAGCCGTTATCAGACGATAACTTGTCTGCGGCAAAGTCACGGCACTGACATCTTTGGGCAGTGTCACCTTCGCAGTTACCTTATCGTAATAATTGGGCACCATCTTGGTGCTGCCATCAAAAATCACATAACGAAATTCATCGTAATCACTATAGACTGATACCTTGTCGGCAACGTTTTTACCGTTTATCTTAGCCTTCCCATTCTCCAAAAGCTCGATATTTATGTCGTAATTAGCCCCACCCTTGGTAGTATTGCCGGTCATTTCATCTGCTGCGACCTGCATTTTGTCAAAAAGTCCCGCCATGATGATTGCCGGACTGGTTTGGGCATATCTAAAGCCAACTATTCCAATCACAGCCAAAACACCAAAGAAAATAAATTTTCTCCAAAGAAATTTTACACCCAATTTTGATTCTGATCGGGATGGCATTTCCAACCTTATACCCTAATCTTGCTATCTTTCGCTTGGCAACTGCACTCCCCGACGACCCGCGTGTGATTGTGCGAGATTGTAGACAAGGAGTTCAATTCCCGTCTCCCCCTCTATTTTACCTCTTTTGATGCCCTCATCAATTTTGGCGATTTCATTATAAACGTCGCTAACCCATCGCCAACTGTGTTTTCGGCTTAAGGACGATAATTTACTAACGACAAACGGGTGCAGTGCCGCTTTTTTCGATAATTCATGAGAATTGATGCCGTCTTCTTGAGCCGCTTTTATTAGCGCTACCGAACGATATTGAAAACCGATTGCGCCCAACACCTTAATCGGGTCTTCGTTGAGGCGCCAAAGGTCTCGCAGTTGTCCGTAGGCTGTACCAATACGATTTTGCGAAATGGCATCGAGCATTTGAAAACTGTTGCCACCCGGTTGACGATGGATAAAAAGGTCGATATCGGCTTGTTCGACCTGTCTGTCACCGCAATAAAGTTTGAGCTGACTAGCAACGTTTGTAAGCAGCCAGCCATCGCCCTCCGTGGCAGTGACAAGGTATGATTTTGCGTTGTAATTGATGTTGATATCGGCGGCGGTGATGATACTTTCGGCGGCGCGCCGCCAATCAGCGCCTTTTAATGGTTCAAAAACTTCCGTTTGGCACAATTTGGATAATATTTTATAAAGTTTTGACCTTTTGTCCGGCGCGCCGCCTTCCACGAAAACCACCGTTATTTCAGGTGCAATATTCTTAAGGCGACTCATCAGCCAATCGGCATCGGCCGGTGATTTAATAATGCCCTGAACGGTTATCAGTCTTTTTGACGCAAACAGACCCATACTCATAAGAGCTTCGTTGACAGCACCGGCATC
>CAYUJF010000095.1:0-1546 GCA_964445015.1 uncultured Candidatus Saccharibacteria bacterium | reverse complement strand
AAATTCTATTATCACGATGAACTCAATGCCAACCTCACCGGCTCGGTAACGGTCGAGAAGTAATTTTGTGGCCTATAGGTTGCATCTTCTTGCCTATATGGGTACACTGAACTTTCGGAGAGACTATGAAAATTATCGCTCAAGATAGTGAGCTTAAAAAAATTAATGCTGATATTTTGGCAATTGGCATCCCAAGTGGCAATGCTGAAATACTTAATAAACTCGATAAAGAATTCGGTGCGGAATTTCGTGATATTTTAGTAAGGACAAAATTCTCCGCCGAGCTCGGTGAAATAATCGATTTCCATGTCACCGGAAATAAAGCCGGTCGGATTCTACTTGTCGGCTTGGGCGAGAGTGAGGTCACAAACGAAACCCTGAGACGTTTTGCTGGCAAGTGCGCTGTCTACACGAATAAAAACAAAGTCGAGACCCTGGCTCTGGTGTTGCCATCTATTGGTATTACCTCCGGATTTGTCCAGGCGATTGCCGAAGCCCTTTGGCTCTCAAACTATCGATTTTTAAGATATAAAAAAGATGGTGATGAAAAAAACCCGACATTAAATAATGCGATTGTTGTTTGTAAAATAAATAAAGACCAATTCGAAAA
This sequence comes from uncultured Candidatus Saccharibacteria bacterium, assembly GCA_964445015.1. Lineage (GTDB taxonomy): Bacteria > Patescibacteriota > UBA1384 > UBA1384 > UBA1384 > CAYUJF01. The sequence continues at coordinate 936 of CAYUJF010000095.1, read as the reverse complement.
AGGTATCAGGAACGCCGCCGCCGCTGTTTTGGGCGTGACGCTGACTAGAGATTTAATCAACGAACCGTCCAATGTAGTTACGCCTACATATCTCAAAGATGTCGCCACCCAGTTATCTGAAAGTTCAAATAAAATCGATGTCGGCGTTCTGGAAGAGGCTCATCTCGAAGCCAATAATTTCGGTGCGCTTCTGGCGGTGGCCAAAGGTTCCAAAGAAAAACCGTATTTAATTCATTTGGTTTATAAAGCCAAAAATCCCAAGTTGCGTATCGCTTTGGTAGGCAAGGGGATAACCTTTGATTCGGGTGGTATTTCTCTTAAGCCATCGGAAAAAATGGAAGAAATGAAGATGGACATGTCGGGCGCCGCCGCCGTACTGGGACTTTTTCGGGCGCTCTCGCTTATCGACCTGCCTATTGAAATTCACGGCGTCATCCCGACTTGTGAAAACATGCCCGGCGGCGGCGCCACCAGACCGGGAGATGTTGTACGATCGTACGACGGCAAGACTATCGAAATAGTCAACACTGACGCCGAAGGTAGACTAGTGTTGGCCGATGCACTAGCCTACGTTTCAAAAAACTTTTTTCCAAATACCATCATCGAACTATCAACTCTAACCGGAGCCTGTATGGTTGCTCTTGGCGAGAAAATTGCCGGTCTCATGAGCGGCAACGACAAACTATGCGAGCAACTCCAGACTGCATCAAAAAATACCGGCGAACCACTTTGGCGCATGCCACTCGTTGAAGATTATAAAGAGAAATTGAAAAGCGAAATCGCAGACATTAAGAATATCAGTGATGATAGAGCTGCAGGTGTAATTATGGGCGGATTATTTTTAGATGAATTTGTGCCCAAGGAAATCAGTTTTGCCCACATCGACATCGCCGGGCCAGCATGGGAGAAAAAAGGTGACCTCGGTTACTTACCCAG
>CAYUJF010000094.1:1228-1564 GCA_964445015.1 uncultured Candidatus Saccharibacteria bacterium | reverse complement strand
TGGATATATACGATTCCATACTCTTCATGGGCTAACCACCAACCTTTTGTCTTCTTCGGGTTCATCAAAAATGAAGTTGTCTTGTTTGTAGCGTTTCAAGACGAAATGGGTGACTGTGCCCTGAACATGTTCCAGGCAGGAGAGTTTATGCGAAACAAACCTGGCCACGTCTTTCATGCTGTTGCCGGTCACTACCACTGACAAGTCGTAGGTTCCGCTCATCAGATAAACACAGCGTACTTCGGGGAACCTGTATATCCGTTCCGCTATGGCATTGAATCCTACTTCCCGTTCGGGTGTGACTTTAACGTCGATCATGGCAGTCACACCATCGCA
>CAYUJF010000094.1:0-1218 GCA_964445015.1 uncultured Candidatus Saccharibacteria bacterium | reverse complement strand
TTTTCTCCCAATTTATCACTGTATTGTACCCAAGTATTATCTTGTCATGCTCCATCTTGGCGATTGCATCCTTTACCACTGCTTCATCGACCTCCAGCATGGTAGCCAGTGACTTGTCGCTCAATTTGGCATCATACTCGATCAATTCCAGGATTCTTTTTTTTAATTCCATTACCCCGATTCCCCCTTTTGCATCCTTTTATGGCGGAAATAAAAAAACTCTCATCCCACAAAGGGACGAGAGTCTATTTCCCGCGGTACCACCCTATTTGGCGCTAAGCCCAACTCAAACCGATAACGGCGGCTCCCGGCTGGCTTGTGCTCAAGCATTGACACCAGCGCTCCCAGGCGGCTTTCATTGACGATCTGCTGCCGGTTCCCAGCAAACCCGGCTCTCTGTCGAACAAATCAGCAACTACTCTCCTGATCATGACTTTTTTTGTATTACATTTCCGGATATGTTATCACTATTAATCCATTACGTCAAGCATATTGCCGGGTTTTGGCCCTAATTTATTCCTGCTCTTTAGCCAACTTCGCTTCCAGTTCTTTGACCCGCTCGGCTAACTTGTCGTATTCAGCTTTGCTGATAACCCCAAATTTGGCGCGCCACTCGTCAATTTCCTCACGCACCATGTTGCGGTACTCTGCCTTGAATTCCTCGCCCTTTTGCATAACCTCTTCCATGGTTTGCTTGGCTTCTTCCTTGCTTATTTCTCCTCTTTCCACCAGTTCATCAATAAAAGCCTCGGTCTTTTCTTTGGTCAGACTGATTGCGCCCAGCCAGAGGTTCATAGCCTTGTCAAAATAACTCATTGTAATCCCCCTTACAATTAGTATTTGCGTATATATCCAGCATACCATATTGTGGTATGGGCTTGCAGCTTTTGATTTCCAAATATGTGTTAATTTATGGCAGCGATGGGCTATAAATAAAATTGTGGTTGGCACCAGCACACAACAGCTAATGCCGAATTTAGCGGTCTAAAATTAAGCCAGCATCTTCTCAACCTGCTGATGGGCTATGCTCTCTATGTCATCATCAAGGCGCACGTCGATGGAAATCCCTTTGCGTTCTGCCATAGCCCGTATAAAAAAGTCAGCCAGAACTGGGTTTTTGGGCAATAAGGGCCCGTGCAAGTAACTGCCGACCAGGTTTCTGTAGAGTAACCCTTCAGTTTTGTCTTTACCGTTGTTGCCGAATCCTCTCAACACTTT
>CAYUJF010000093.1:0-1596 GCA_964445015.1 uncultured Candidatus Saccharibacteria bacterium | reverse complement strand
GGTAAAATGATGAACGGTGCCTTACTTTTTTCTAATGAGATAATGGTCATACTTGGGTATAGTTTCAAAATTATGAGCACTCTGGAATTATATTGGTTGTTGCTAGATAAACCTCCGAACTAATGAAGAACGTTGCCGGTTTATTGGTTATAGTTATTAGTTGGTATATAGGGAAGACCGTGAAAAACAAAAATGGTGTAAAAAATGCAAGAACGTAGGTATTCTATGTGGCGTCGATTCGTTGGCTGCCACAATCGATGGCTTTATTACGAAGATGAATGATTATGGATATATCGAAAACCAGAACATCGTTTACGATATCCAAAAAACGTACTTCGACCCCCAAGGAGAGAAACGCGCTATCGAACGGTTTGTGGAAGAAAAGGTCGATTTGATTTTCGCTTTTCCCCACGATACTGCCCTAACAGCTAAAAATATCAGCCAGGGATCCGATATACCGATTGTGTTTGCTTATGTAAATATCGAGGACATCAATCTGGTGAATAGCTTGCGTGAACCGGGCGGAAATATCACCGGTGTTCAGCATCCCCTTGATTCCCTTACGGTAAAACGGTTCGAATTATTACTCGATTTCGACCCGACTATTCGGAGAGTATGGGTGGCGTATGATAACAATGTGTCTGTGTTTCCCACCGCTCTCAAGGCACTGCGCATCGCAGCTCAATCGCGGCAAGTTAGTCTTGTTGAGGTCTCAATCTCCAATCTGGAGGATATCAAAGCCGATTTAGATAACAGGGAAAAAATGGCAGACATTGGGATGGACGCTATTTTTCTAATGCCAGACCAGTTGATCCAATCCAAATCTAGCTGGGAATTAATCAGGGATTTTGCCCAAAAGCACAACTTGCCAATCTCAGCCAATATTTACGCTCAGATAGAAGATGGCGCACTTTTTCACCTTGGAAATGATTACACCGAAGTAGGCAGGAAAGCAGCATATCTGGCAGACAAAATCCTTAAAGGCACTCCTCCCAGCGAATTGCCTATTCTATCGCCCGAAGAATATTTACGCATCAACCTGGCTCGCGCCAACGCCTTGGGGATAAACGTGCCAGATGGATTATTAAAACAGGCATCTGAAATTATCCGCTGAAGATCTGTTGAAATCTTTGCGAGTTTCCAATGAATAAAAGAAAGAAACAATCTCGGCCTGTACCATCCCTATATTCTACCCTCACGCTAGCTTTCGTTGGCATAACCGTTGTAGCGTTGCTTTTTTCTGGCGCATTACAGGTCGCTTCGAATATTCAATCGCAGCGAGCCTTGCTAGCCGAGTACCAATATTTGGTTGCCATGCAAACCTCTCAAAGTGTAAGCAACTTCATCCAGGAAAAATTTAACACACTGGATACAGCAGCCTGGCTTACAGATCCGCTAATAAAAACAAAAGAAGAACAAAAATATATACTGGAAAGCATGTTAGGGTTGCAGCCTGCCTTCCGACAATTGATCTTATTAGACACCCATAACAAAGTCCTGGCTCAGGCATCTCTTCAAGTGCGTGAGGATCCCGACCAATTGACGAGACTGCTAACCGAAGAAGTATTAGCCCAGATTCGGCAAGGCAACAAATAT
>CAYUJF010000092.1:0-1634 GCA_964445015.1 uncultured Candidatus Saccharibacteria bacterium | reverse complement strand
ACAAAAAATCTGACCGTATAAATATGACCGGGTTCGGCGACTATCATTAAATCGATATCGCTCGATGCTTTAGCACTACCATGAACCAGTGAACCATTGAGTCCGACATATCTTAAAAAAGGCACCCATGCGTACAAATATCGCGATGTCAGCGCGCGAACCCAATATTTTTGAATAGTATCGTCCATACTCAAACAATAGTCTTACGAAATAATTCAATCAAGCCGCAATAAAATGCCAAAGCCCCGCGGCGAGCGCGGGGCAGGGGCGGGAGCGAGGCTGTTAGTTCCTGACGGTGCCAGCGAAGACGAACGAGAATGCGTACAGGGAGAGATACACCGCAACGCCGAGTAGGATGAGGATCCCGATAAGCTTGGCGTTGTCGTAGTAGGCCTTCTTGGCGGCGGCCTTCACCGGACCTCACCTCCTTTGTGATCGCCCTATAGCTTGGAACATGCTACTTGTAGTTGGCGACGACGGCCCAAACCGCAAACGCCAGCACGAACAGCGCGACCTTCAGCCACACGGGCATAGGCATTGCACTTTCCCTCCTCGCGTGACATGGTAGATGACGCATCTACCATACTCCGGTTTTGGCCCCTTGTCAATGATTTTGAGAATGATACGCTAAATATATGAAAAGAATCTTTTCAGGCATTCAGCCCTCCGGCGTTATCCACCTTGGCAACTATTTAGGCGCCATCAAGCAATGGGTCGAGCTGCAAAATGACTACGACGCTATTTACAGCATCGTTGACTTGCATGCCATTACCGTCCCACAGGACCCTAAGGAACTATCTAAAAACATCTACCGCGCCGCCGCCACTTACTTGGCGTGTGGCGTTAGTACCGAAAAATCGACGATATTTATTCAAAGCCACCGCCCCGAACACTCCGAACTAGCTTGGATAATCAACACCTTCACTCACTTCGGCGAAATGCAAAGAATGACCCAGTTCAAGGATAAATCTGCCAAATTTGCCGGCGGCGATATCCCGCTGGGACTTTTTGCCTACCCCACACTTATGGCCGCCGATATCCTTCTTTACCAAACCGATGCGGTACCGGTGGGCGAAGACCAAAAACAACACGTCGAGCTTACCAGAAATTTGGCACAAAGATTTAATAATAAATACCCTGCCCGCAATGCTTCAGGCATAGCTGATGCAGGCGGGGGTGAAACTTTTAAAATTCCTGAAGTGTTGATACCGGAAACCGGCAAGCGGATCATGGGCCTCGATGACCCGACCAAAAAGATGAGCAAGTCCGCCGCTTCAGAAAACAGCTACATCGCCCTGACCGATGATGCCGATACTATCAACCGCAAAATTTCCCGCGCCGTCACCGATTCAGGCACTGAAATCAAATCGGGCAGCGACAAACCAGCCATCACCAATCTTTTAAATATCTATTCCCTGCTTGCCAAGACCACGGTTGCCGACCTCGAGCAGCGCTACAAAGGCAAAACCTATGCCGAGTTTAAAAAAGATCTTGCCGAAGTTGTTATTGACACCATTGTTCCAATCGGCAATAATATCATCAAAATCGAACAAGACACAGAGAGCCTGCGTCAGCTCCTTAACAGCGGAGCGGAGAAAGTCGAGCCGCTTGCCCGGGAGACTCTGGGGAAGGTC
>CAYUJF010000091.1:0-1644 GCA_964445015.1 uncultured Candidatus Saccharibacteria bacterium | reverse complement strand
CGCTCTTGGCACCACTCTTCAGGACATAATGGTGCGCTATCATCGCCTCAAGGGCGATGAAACGCTGTACCTGCCCGGGACAGACCATGCCGGTATCGCCACCCAAACCGTAGTGGAAAAAAAGCTCGCCAAGGAAGGCATCCGTCGCCGAGACTTAGGACGCGAAAAATTTGTCGAAGAAACGCATAAGTGGAAAGACGAATATCACGACCGAATCGTCTCTCAAATCAAAAGTATAGGTGCTTCCTGCGACTGGTCCCGCGAGGCCTTTACCTTAAGCGATAAATATTCCGAGGCCGTCAATACCGCCTTTAAGCACTTGTACGATAAGGATTTATTGTATCGCGACCTCTATATCGTCAACTGGTGTCCAAAGTGCGGCACGGCAATATCGGATGATGAAGTCGAACATATTCCTCAGAAAACCAAACTGTATTACTTCAAATACGACAAATCGTTTCCGATAACCATTGCCACCACTCGTCCTGAAACTAAATTCGGTGATACCGCCGTGGCAGTCAATCCTGACGATGCGAGATATAAAGAGTATGTCGGAAAGATATACGACGTTGATATCGATGGAGTCAAAAGAAAAATCAAGATTATCGCCGACCCAAGCATCGACAAGGATTTTGGCACCGGCGCAGTTGGCGTGACCCCGGCTCATTCCATCACCGACTGGCTTCTAAAAGACAAACATAACCTGGAAGTTGAGATAGTTATCGATAAGTATGGCAAAATGACGAACGTCGGACAAAAGTACGACGGACTCAAAGCATTAGAAGCGCGCGAAAAACTTGTCGAGTACCTAAAGTCGCAAGGATTGATGCAAAAAGAGGAAGAGGTCGAAAACAACCTCAGTGTGTGCTACCGGTGTAATTCGCCTATCGAGCCTCAACCGAGTTTGCAGTGGTTTGTACGAATGAAGCCGCTTGCCGAGAAGGCCTTGGCGGCGGTAAAAAACGGTGAAATTAAAATCGTTCCCAAGCGTTTTGAAAAAATCTATTTTCACTGGCTCGAGAATATCCGCGATTGGTGTATTTCCCGCCAGCTCTGGTGGGGGCATCAGCTTCCGGTCTGGTATAGCCAATCCGATAGCGATGAAATTTATGTTGGCGACAATCCGCCCAATGATGGCACATGGACTCAAGAAGAAGATGTTCTTGATACCTGGTTTTCATCGGCTCTATGGCCCTATGCCACCATGGGCTGGCCCAATACTGACGCGGCAGATTTCAAAAAGTATTACCCAACCTCAACTCTCGAAACCGGTTACGATATCATTTTCTTCTGGGTTTCTCGAATGATAATGATGGGTTTGGAGCTGACTGGCGAGGTTCCGTTTAATACCGTTTATCTTCATGGTCTTGTTCGAGACGAACACGGACGAAAGATGTCGAAATCGCTCGGTAATATTGTTGAACCAGTTGAACTTTCAAAAAAATGGGGCACCGATGCTCTTCGCATGTCACTTGTTATCGGCACTTCCGCCGGAGCAGATGTCAACTTCTCCGAGAGTCGCGCCAAAGGCTATCGCAACTTCGCCAACAAGATATGGAATGCGTCGAGATTTGTACTAAATAATATCGATTTCGATAAAATGCCTGCAGAAGGTGAGATCGACTTAGCTGATGAGGACAAACA
>CAYUJF010000090.1:0-1682 GCA_964445015.1 uncultured Candidatus Saccharibacteria bacterium | reverse complement strand
CAAGATCGGCGAGCGCAGCGAAATGCCTTATTCGCTGCCCTGGAAGGCGGCCGCGGGCAGCCATTCGCTGGTGGTGAAGGCCGAAGACGCCGCCGGGAATGTGGTTGAATCGCCGGCGGTGGAGTTTGTTGTCAGCAATTAGCTTTTAGCGGTTAGCGGTTAGTCGGGCAGTAATAGGGGTAGGTCGGGGCGGAGGGGGCAATCGTGATATGACTCAATTCCGCTTCTCCGCTCCCTTACATGGCATGTCGACCTACACGGGCTCACCCGAAATAATCGATTTAACCTACTCAATTTAGAATTACAATAATAATGACCGTCAGCACTGCCGCGATGACCCAGGAAAGCAACACGCGAGGAACCCTGGGCCAATTAACACGTTTGGAAAGCCACCAATTGATCAATAGGGCAAGTACGCCCCATATACCAATTGTCAGGTAATTAATAAAGTCCATCTTTCCACTCCTTCTACGCATCCTCCGGCATTTGCGCGATGATCTTCATCGTTTCCACGCTCACCGTGCAAACGCGCATCAGCAGGTCGATCACCTGCTCCTTGTAATCGGCGAATTTGTAGGTGTTGAACTTCTCGCGGATGGTGGCATCCTTGGGCTCTTTTTCCTTGTAACGTTCCAGCACCCATTCCAGCGCGGTGTACGTGCCCAGGTGGTACTGCCAGGCCTCGGGCGGCACACCGCGCAGCGTGGTGAGCGTATCGATTTCGATGACGCCCTGCTCCTTGCGCGCCATCAGCCGCGGCGTGATGGCTTTACGCAGTTTCTCGCCGTCCTTGTCCTCGCGGACCAGCGAATAAGGTTCAACCTGTTCATAGTTCAAGTGCAGATCGAGTAATTGTTTTCCCCAATCGGCCCATTGCCAAAAAGCTTTATAGTAAGGAATACGTGGATGTTCTCTTTTTAGAAGATTTGCATATTTTTGTAGGTATGCCGGATGATGAAAAATAGCATAAACATATTTGAAAATATCTTCTTTTTTAATTTTCTTATCCTTGTATATTTTTTGAAATTGGCTTAACGCCCAATCTGTGATGTTCTCAATTCTTTCACCATTGGGTAAATATCGAAAAAATGGAAAACAATGGGTATCACCGTTGAAATGATAGTCTACAAGACTATTCGCTGCTAATGTACGAAATCCCTTCTCTCCAAAGTTAATAGAGATAATTAAATTCTGACTTGTGCCGTCCATAAAAATAGAGGGGAGTTGATACTGCATTTCATTAAGATTTTTACTGAAATATAGTTTTCGCTTTGAAAAAGGTCGATACAATGCAGTAATAATTCGATTTGGTTCAAATTGATAAATTACACCGTTAGTTAAATCCCGTTTTACTGCTCTAGTCCATTTAATTTGATAATCAACTTTATTTGCAACATCTTCCTTCGCAACTTTTCCAGATAAACGTTGAACATCACAGTTATAAAAATCAATTAAGAAGTTGACTTTCTTGCTTAACTCTGTTGGGCTTACGTCATACACCCACTCATCTCGGGCAGTAACTAGACCTAGTGAATGCAACTTAAAAATTGCTTGCTGTTTCTCTTTGCCTGTGCCGAGTTTTGTTTCCTTATTTCCTAAAGGAATTAGATCATCCCAATTATTTTCGGGCTGATTCAGCCAGTTATTGCGCTTATCGGGCGTGATGTTCGCGAAAGTGATCT
>CAYUJF010000089.1:669-1685 GCA_964445015.1 uncultured Candidatus Saccharibacteria bacterium | reverse complement strand
GTACAAATTTAACGAGCAGAGTAGTTTCTCGAATGATGCTTGGTTTTGAAGGGCGCTATCCGCTATTACTTCGCCGGCTTTTCGGTATAAAGAAACAAATCAATGCCAAGGCGATGGGGCTTTTTGCGAGAGCATATCTAACTCTCTATCATACCACCTCAGAGGAGAGTTATAAAGAAAAAGCATTATCATGCTTGAACTGGTTAGTGAGCAATCGATCCAATGGATATAATAATTTTTGTTGGGGTTACCCGTTTGACTGGCAAAGTGAAGTTTTTATCCCCAAAGACACTCCATCGGCAGTTGTAACCAGCATAGTCGGCGATGGATTCTGGACGGCTTACAAAGTGTTTCGCCACAGCAGATATCTCGGCATGTGCGATGATATCTGCCGATTCTTTATCAATAGTCTAAATATTGACCGTCAAACCAATAAAGTATTGTGCTTCAGCTATACACCATTGGATGATTTTCACGTGCACAACGCTAACCTTTTTGTGGCTGAATTCCTGATGCGCGTTGGAAAGGAGATCGGTAATGAAGATTATATAGCCTTTGGGCTTAGGGCTGCGGATTATGCCTTGAGTGAGCAGAACGTCGATGGATCGATTTACTACTGGGGAAGGCTCCAGAATCACTATTCTCCCAACCATATTGATCATTACCATAGCGGTTTTGAAATCCGTGCCCTTTATGGGATATGGAAATGGACACACGACACAAAATACAAACAGGCTGTAAAAAAATATTATAATTTTTACCGAAGTAACCTCTTGGCAAATGCTAACGGACTAATTGTCCCCAAAATGACACCCGGCAGTATTTACCCAGTGAATATCCACTCGTGCGCTGAGGCGATTCTATGCAATGCAACTTTGGCAGAAGAATTCGCTGAAGCGCGTCAGCTACTTCCTGCATTGTGTAAGTGGGTGATTTCCCGAATGCAATCAGATGACGGGTCTTTCATTTTTATGGTCCGGAAGAAAAAAAAGGGTGAACAATTTATTAAGATTCCC
>CAYUJF010000089.1:0-659 GCA_964445015.1 uncultured Candidatus Saccharibacteria bacterium | reverse complement strand
GCTATCTATCGTAATGTCGGCAACGTGTTCAAATGACGAGCAATAATATAAATGACAATATGGAGCGCTATTATGCGGCTAATGCCGCGCACTATGATGTTGGACTTATGCGAATCGGCTGTACAGAAAATCAGGCACGAGAATATGCAGCTTATTTTCGCACACTTCGTGGTGTATACTACAGCAAAATTCTTCGTGCATCCAAGCTGCTCAGGTCTACGGGTGGTCCTATTCGGGTATTAGATATAGGCTGTGGGCTCGGTGAGGATATCCACGCGCTTAACGGTCTGCTGCAACCTGCTGAGTTTGTTGGTGTCGAGGTTTCCTCTACAGCTGTCCAAGTATGCGAAAGCGCTAAATTAAGTAACATGCATTTTTTTTGTGGCGAACTAAAAGACTTGCCACTTGAGGCCAAAAGTTTTGATTTGATACTAAACTTCTGTGTTCTGGAACATACTGCTTCTCCGTTGGCTTTGATCCAAGCCTGTGAGCACCTATTAAAAAATACTGGAATTATTGTGTCGTGCGTGCCAAATCATCGTTACTGGTGGAGCTGGTATTTACCGCAATATGCTGTTATGAAATTAACGGGAAAGAGAGTCGAGTCGCACTCGGTTTATACACGACTTATGCAGAATGTTTTTCAGCAGCTTAACCTG
>CAYUJF010000088.1:0-1871 GCA_964445015.1 uncultured Candidatus Saccharibacteria bacterium | reverse complement strand
CCACGCATTCATAGATTCGATTAAGTTGGCATCCTGATAAATCATTCCGAGAGTTGCCAGACGATAATGCGCCAAGTCCTCAAAGGTCATTTTACTGATCTCTCTACCTGCGACAAACACCTGGCCGCGAGTCGGTTTGCACATCCCCATAAGCATATCAAGCACAATCGTTTTACCGCTGCCCGAACCGCCGAAGATCATCAGATATTCACCCGGATAGATGTTGATATTGATATTATCGAGTAGTCTTCTGACTCCGCCCGACTCTTTGGCATCGAAATATATATCTTTCATTTCGATAAGGGGCCTTTTGCCTTTGGCGTACGATGGCACCACAGGGTAGGTCAAGCCGAGGGTTGACTGTGGTGTTTCCGTTTCTGCGGGAGCATTTTTTACTTTAGCGTTCGGTTCCATTGTATTCCTTAGTAATTGATAATCTCATGGCGCGCTTCGACGGGAAGAGGCCGGCGATCAGTCCGACAATAGCCCCCGAGATAAGTGCTAACGGGACGAAATAGAGTGGTAGGGCAAAAAGCGCTGCGCCGTTGCGACCGGTTGCTTTGGCGATTAGATAAAAGACCAAATTTAGCACCCACCCTAACAAAAACGCACCAACGGCTCCTATCAGGGAACCCAAGGCAACAAGCGATAGCGCTTCTGTCATATAAAGTCTCCTGACCACATCGTCCGACATTCCAAGCTTCTTGAGAGTGGCAACCTGCTTGGCCTGTTCAAGGAGTGAAATAGTCATGGTATTGGCAGCAATTATCGATGCAATAAGAAGGATTAAGAGACCGATGACAGCAAATGCGATGCGACTGACGAAAAGAACTGTTTTGACATCGGAGAATTTATCACCATAAGTCAGGGTTGAAAAGCCGCTATCCTCGAGGAGTCTTTTAACCTCAGCCACGTCGCCCTGTTGAGCAACGTCGACTTTCAAATTCGAATAATACGGGTCTTTAATGCCCAGCAGTCCAAGTGGAATTTGCACCGTGCTAAACTGGTCCTCGCTACTAACACCAATGACGGTAACTTTTTTCGCAATCTTAAGTCTTGAAGCTTCCGGCATCGCCACTCGGTAAGTGCCAAGTTTGGCATAGTCGGGCACATAGACGTTCAAAATTACTTCCTGGCCAATTATTTCGCGGGGTGATTTAAGATTGAGCTTGCTCATTAAGGCGCTACTAATAACTGCTTCTTTGGCCGTTTCCGACTTGAAATTATTATTGCCACCCAGCATGAGTGATGCTTCAGAAGCGAAATATCCTCTGTCGGCTGCCATGACCGCGGCATCGCCACTGACCTTGCCGATAGTCACCGTACCAGCCACATCGACACTGGCATTAACCGCTTTAACCTTCTTGAGAGCCTTAATACGCGCAATACTATCCGTCGACAGAGGTGTTTCATTGGGGTCGGGGCTCGATACATCTATGGCGGTCAAGGCACCATGAGTCGCCAACCGACCCAAAGTTAGGTCGCCTAGGCCAAAACCAAGGGCCACTAAAAGAGCCACCAGACCGACAATAAGCGCGATAGCACCAATGACTAATCGCGTTCGAGTTTTATTTAATTTCCAACCCCTTAAAATCAACTGCAACAAGTCTCGGAACTTCAACATCCCTCCTATGAACACATTATATCACGATTATTGGAAGCATTTTTACCCATGTCAATTGCCTTGACTTAAACCATATGATATAGTTAACCGTTCGATACTACACCCGCTTTCGTGGGTGTTGCCGACACCGTCTCCAGGAAGGGAGATGCACGGATGCGCAAGCACTCGCTCGTTCACATCGTTGTCTTGAGTCTGATCGTCGCCGTGATGCTGGTGCCGCTCACCGGCTGGCTCTGGCTCGACCCGG
>CAYUJF010000087.1:0-1927 GCA_964445015.1 uncultured Candidatus Saccharibacteria bacterium | reverse complement strand
CAAAAGAAACTTTTCACCTTCTGTCAGATGAAACACCTCAGTCAGCTTTTCGACGGCCGTGGGTGATTGTTTTAAGAGCAACTGGAGGGAGGAGTTATTAAGAACGGCGCGACCTTCTTGGGAGGTTAAGACATCTTCAACGTCTTGGCTGATAACTGTTAAACCAAGATAATATTTTCTCGCACGTTTTGCCAATGAATATACATAACGAGCCGAATCTTTATACTGCATCAGAATCCAGACCTCGTCGATAATGGCGATGCGCTTGCGGATTTCATGGCGAATCTTGGTCCAGATATAATTTAATATCATATACATGCCAATCGGCCGTAATTGTTCTTCGAGATTGCGGATGGAAAACGCTACAAAACCTCGGTCGAGCTCAAAGTTGGTTGGTTTGTTGAAAAGTCCCGCAAAAGAACCGTCGACATATTTACCGAGACGTTGAACTAGTGATTGGGCGCCGCTCATATTTTGCATCACGTTTCTTAAATCTTGCAGCAGTGGCGGTGGATTACTGTGAGTTCTGACATCGCTTGTGATATCGCGCAAGGCATATGTCTCATAAAGGCCCTTGTCTAATATGGCTGCTTCTTCAGGTGTTAGGCCGCCGACCATTAGAGCTACTAAACCCGTCAAGTCGGCAATGGCGCTGCGTAAAATGACATCGCCACTCTCGCCCTGCATTGCCTTGGGGAGGTCAAATGGGTTTATGCGCTTCTCTGAATTAAGACTCATTTCGAAATAGCTGCCACCGACCGCATTAGCCAACGCTTTATATTCGTTTTCAGGATCGACTACAATAACGTCGGTACCAAGCATAAGACTTCGTAGAGCCTCGAGTTTGACAGCGTAACTCTTGCCGGCGCCGGACTTGGCAAAAACAACCATATTGGCATTTTCTAGTTTGAAGCGGTCGAAGAGAATTAATGAATTGTTGTGGCGATTGATGCCGTAAAGAATGCCATCGTTGGCGGAGAGCGTCGAGCTGACGAAGGGGAAAGTAGTGCTTAATGAATTGGTGTCAAGATTTTTTGTGACATTAACTTCGTCTTTGCCGTAAGGCAGGGTGCTGTTAAAGCCCTGTTCCATTTGGAATATGGTTTGCTTGGTGTTGATAACTAATCCTCCAAGCGAAGATTCGATTTGGTCGGTAAGATTGTTAAGGTCTTCGACGGTTTTGGAATATAGGGTGAAGTAGATGCCGGTCTTGAAAATTCTCTGTTGGCCGGTTTGCAATTCTTCGCGTAATCGATCGATGTCGGTTATGGCCACATCTAACTCAGGGTTGCGCACGAAACCTTTTTCTTGCTCGATCTGACGGCTCGATTCAAGCTTTCCTTGTTGCTTGCGCAACTGCCCGATGAATAGCTGTGAGTCAAGGGGTGAAACCTGCATGGAAATGTCCATGACAACATCAAAGTTAACCACTGGGCTCATCCAGTTGGTATTGAGATAGCGTGGATAGGCATAGACAAACATCGTCCTGATATACAGCTCATTTACTTGGAGGTAATTGGGATTGATAATAAAACTCGATGGCGCAATGGCGTCGAGTAATTGATTGGCGGCTTGCTCGATATTTTGTTTTAACTGACGTTCGTTGCTCATAAAATTAAATATTAAATATCAAAAATAAAAATGACAAATAAAAATGTAAAAATGTCCAGAGTTGCGCGATGCGCAACGACGGACTCCATAATTTTGACTTTTGATTTTTGCATTTTGAATTATTGTATGGGTTGGATAGGTTGGATGCCGTCGAGATTTTGACCTTGGGCGGGCGATGCAGTTGCAGACGCCGCTTGAGCCGTGGATGCGGGTGATGGTGGCGTTCCTGGTGCCTGACCCTGAATCGGCACGTTATAACTTGTTGGTCCCGCTGGTGTGGTGGCGGCCGGTACTTGGCCGCTATAACCAATGGGCA
>CAYUJF010000086.1:0-1939 GCA_964445015.1 uncultured Candidatus Saccharibacteria bacterium | reverse complement strand
ACTTCTCCAGAGGAGAATTATGTTTGATAAGGCAAAGCAGTTGTATCAACTTCAAAAGGAAGCCAGAGAAGTTCAGAAAGAGTTAAAATCAACCGAAATAGAGGCTAAAAGCAATAACGGTGCGGTCTCGGTTGTTTTTACTGGTGACCAGCACATTAAGAGTGTTGAGATCAATGATGAATGGTTGAATGTTTAAAAAAAACGCGAGCTGCAGGAAGAGCTGGTTAAGGTTGTCGGTGAAGCCATCAACCGCTCTCAAGCAGTGGCGGCTGAGAAGACAAAAAAATTAATGGGGGACATGGGACTCAATATACCGGGGATGTGATAACTAACGACAATTGTTATCCCGAGAGAGCGAATCAAGACGAAAGTCAACCGGTAAATCAGTCCATCGTGATTACAAAGACCGGGTACGTGTTGGGAGCACGCACCCGGGTAGAGAAGCAGAGAGGTGAAGGATCCGTACAGCTCTGCTAAACTGTACGCATAGACCACCTGAAGGGAGGTCGATCCCATTGTATCGGTACCGTGTCAACAACACAAGCCCTTCGGCGGTGGAATTTGGCAGATATTTACATTCGGTCTTCGAGAGCAAATAAACAACTAACAACCAGTTATTAAAATAATGAAACTAATTGTCGGTCTTGGCAATCCTGACGGGAAATATCAAAAAACGCGTCATAATATCGGGTTCATGGTTGTCGGTGCAATTGCCAAGAAACTTGAATTGTCGGATTGGCTCAATGATAAACGGTTTGAGTCAGAGATTGTGAAAACCGATATAAATGGGGATAAGATTTTACTCGTCAAACCCCAGACTTTTATGAATGCATCTGGTAAGGCAGTGAAAACACTCGCCGAGTATTACGACATTGATTCTGAGGGCATTATTGTTATTTCCGATGACATAAACCTGGCGGTTGGTGACGTGAGAACCAGATTAGGAGGCACCGCTGGCGGTCACAACGGATTAAAATCAGTCATCGACAATATCGGCGAAGCCTTCTGGCGCGTTAGAATTGGTGTCGGCATGAATGGAAATGAGCCCTCAGAGCAATACGTTTTGAAACAATTATCTGACCAGGAAGCGGAATTATTCGAGGATATCGTTGAC
Source organism: uncultured Candidatus Saccharibacteria bacterium (assembly GCA_964445015.1). Taxonomy (GTDB): domain Bacteria; phylum Patescibacteriota; class UBA1384; order UBA1384; family UBA1384; genus CAYUJF01. Next base: position 825 of record CAYUJF010000086.1, on the reverse strand, counting down.
AAAACCGCTCAATATCTGATAGATTTAGACTTCGGGGGTTTAAGAGATGAAACGGTAAATATCAAATAGTATATTAAGCTTATAAGGAAGCAATGAAAAAAGAAGAGAAAGTTAAATCAACCAAGAAAATTCAGAAAAAAGTTGTCGCTAAAAAGGTAGTTAAAACAGCTATCAAAAAACCTAAAGTTACTAAATATCAAAGAGCTTTAGAAAAGGTTGATACTAAGAAAATCTATAGTGTTGAAGAAGGTATTAAGTCTATAAAAGAGTCTTCATATGCCAAATTCGATGCCTCAATAGATTTACAAATCAAATTACTTCCAGCCAAGAAAAAAGAGCAGATCGCCCTTAGGGGTACAATAAAGTTGCCTGCCGGAGCGACTAAAACAAAGAAAATCGTAGTCGCATCTGATAGTACTCTAGCAGAGCTTGAAAAGGGTAAGATCAATTTTGATATGCTTTTAGCTACTCCGGAAACCATGCCTAAATTAGCTAAATACGCCAAGACACTCGGCCCTAAAGGATTAATGCCTTCACCAAAATCGGGTACTGTCACTTCTAATCCAGAAGAAACATTAAAGGAATTACAATCTGGCCTAGTAGAGTATAAAACGGATGCTCACGGTATTATCCATCTTCCTGTTGGCAAGAAGTCATGGAGTGACGATAAAATTAAGGAAAATATTGAAACTGTTTTACGTGCTTTACCGGCAAAGCAAATATCGACAATCACACTTAGCGCTACAATGAGTCCTGGAATTAGGATAAAGAATATTTAGTATTGACATAGCTCTAAGATAGGTGTAAATTAATATTGTTAGTTTA
>CAYUJF010000085.1:0-1939 GCA_964445015.1 uncultured Candidatus Saccharibacteria bacterium | reverse complement strand
AGGTGAAACATCACTACGATAGCGGTATAATAGCCTCAAAAGGAGTCGATTTTTGATGTCAGGCATGAACATAAGGTATGTTGCTGTGCTGGTAGTTGTTTGCGCTCTATGTGCAAGCCTTTGGGGGTGTAGCAAAAAAAACGCTAGCACCAGCACCAAAACAACGACTCAGTCTACTGCCGCAGGAGAGTTATTTCCCGAGGTTGATCGTACTACGCTCATCACTCCATCTGGCACCGGTACGGGGTTGGCTGGCACCGCCAGCGGTGCTACATCCGGAGCGGCGGGAAGCGGCGTCTCATCGACCAATCTTCAAATCGGCAACACTACCCGCCTCAGAGCCGGCCGATATAATCTAGAAGGTCTTGTTCGTATCAAGAGCACAGTTTCCGCAGCTCTCGAGAATTTCAGATACGATGGCTCATGTAAAGGTTTTAACTTATACCTCACACGGTCGAACGCGCCCAGCCTTGTAGTGGTTCCTTTCAATTTGTTCAACAGAAGATACAATGACGAAACTTTTACCTTCAATTTTCCCTCCGGCGTCACTATCAACAATATCGACGCGGCCGCCATGACATGCTCCCATATTTGTCACCCAACTCGACTGATATACAAACAATCCATATGCAAAACAAACTTCTTCAGATTATTGTCTTGATAACCATTGTCGTAATTGCAATACTGATAGTGATATTAGTTTTTAAAAATCCAGGCGGCGAGCTAAAGGATTCGGTCAAAACCATTCAGGATCGCTCGTCCGAAAATACAAACCAAACATCTCCCTCCACATAAAGTGACAGGGAGTAGAAACTTAAATAAACTGCTTATGGTCATATTTGGTTTGCGCAAAAAATTGAATATCAGCACCTATTTACCCCATATACTGGTGCTTTTGGCGGTGGTTTCAAGGATGGTACCACATGCGCCCAACTTCACATCGGCCGGAGCGACATCTATATATTCGGGCAGATATTTTAAGGGTGCGACGCGATTCGCAGTTCCTTTTGCCATAATGCTACTAACCGATATATTCTTGGGCTTTCATAAGACCATGCCCTTTGTATATCTATGTCTTGGGATAAATGTATTGCTTGGGATGTGGGCTGCCAAGAAACCATCTGTTGGCAGAATTCTTGGTGTGACAGTTCTGGCATCGGCAATTTTCTTTATTGTTACTAATTTTGGTGTCTGGCTGGTGGCAGGACCCTACCCTCACACAACAGCCGGTTTGACCGCATGCTATATAAATGCTATCCCTTTCGCGCGATATACATTTATGGGTGATTTGATATTTGTTGGCATATTATTTGGTTTAACAGAGATGGTGAAAAAATATCAACAAAAAATATATGTTAAGAAAGGAGAGGGATTATGGCCGGCGCAAGCAAAGAGGTAAGTGATGCAACGTTCCAAAAAGAAGTTATGGAAAGTGACAAGCCAGTATTGGTGGATTTTTGGGCTGAGTGGTGCGGACCCTGTCAAATGATGAAACCGATTGTCGAAGAATTTGCCAACGCCCACAAGGATAAATACAATGTCGCCACAATTGAAATCGACAAGAATCCCCAGACAGCTGGTAAGTTCAATGTTATGAGTATTCCAACTTTTATTGTAGTTAAAGAAGGCGCCATTAAGACTCAATTTAACGGAACTCTAAGCGGCCCCGAACTTCTAAAGAAGATGGAAGAGGCGCTGAGATAAACAACAACTGCGACGGTCTCAAATGCGCAGCGTGGATTTTGCTATAATTGTAGTGTATGTAAATGCGACTTAACCACTCTTATCAGCTCAGTTTTGATGTGGTTACCCTTTTGGTTTGTGACCGGCCCTAAGCCAGGTCGCTGCCAAACAGGTTAAGGAGGGAGCATAACCGTTAAGCGTGAGCAGATTGTCCTTGCTATATTAAGCGCCGTTTTGGGTGTATTCTTGGTGCTTA
>CAYUJF010000084.1:0-1940 GCA_964445015.1 uncultured Candidatus Saccharibacteria bacterium | reverse complement strand
ATGCCGTGAAAGGAATTTCTGCGTTGCAGCTCTCTCGTGATCTTGGTGTTCAATACAAAACCGCTTTCGTATTAGCGCATAAGATAAGAGAATCACTGATGGATCAACGTAACGGGGAAGCACTGGCAGGCGAAATTCACATGGACGGCGCTTATGTCAATGGCTATATCCGCCCCAAAAATAAGAAAGAAGACCGCATAGATCGGCGTTTGGCCGAAAACCAACGCCCGGATAAGCGTTGTGTGTTCGTAATGCGCCAACGGGCGGAAACGATAGATAATGAAATCAAAGGGGCTGACAAGACTCTGACGTTTGTCATCAAGTCCGAGAATCAGGCCGACGTAAGCAAGCTGGCTACAGAGTTTGTAAAAAAGGGATCGACGATCTGCGCCGATGAATCCAACGCCTATGATGTGCTCCACGCTAAATTTGATACCCGTCGCGTGAATCATGCCGTGGAGTATCGTAGTGATGCAGGTATCACCAACAACTTGGCCGAATCCTATTTTTCACGGTTCCGCCGGATGCAATACGGCCAAACACATAAGTTCGGCAACCTGTATCTGGCGAATTATGCTAATGAAGCCGCTTACAGGGAAGATACCCGGCGTTTGCCCAATGGTGAAATTTTCATGGATATTACAAAAAAATGCGCTCAGACCCGCGTAAATCGCGATTGGTGCGGATACTGGCAGGGCAACAAGCGCCAGGCTGAACGACTGGCTTCTTAGGTCTTTTATTGTAGATCGCGGTTCGAGCACTAACATAGTGCAAAAAACTTTTATTTGCACACGCGCAACTGTTGAAATTGTAAGGCCTCTGAGCCTTGGAAGCGGCAAAAAGTTGCCGCTTATTATTGGCGCTAGCTTAGAGTCACGGCAAACCAATGCCGAAAACGCCGGCAGAACGCCAAAAAGTAGTCAAAATTCGTTGGCATAAATCATGCTTTTTAATTGAAAACTGATTTTAACTGTTTGAAATTCAGGTTTAATAAGGAGATAGAGCATGTTTATTAACACAGCGTCGAATATATATCAAACTCAAGCCTCTACGTATAATACTCGTACACATCAATCTAACTCAGCCAATAATATCGCCGCTAATAATGCTGCTAGTGGCGGTGATAGCGTACAAATAAGCGGCTCCGCATATAAAGCGTTAAACGATTCAAGAGCCACAACATCGGATGGCGTGAAGCTCATCTTTGATCGAGTAAATAGCGATCCTGAGTTTGCAAAGGAGATGGCTAACGTATATACGTATTCCAGAGATTTTGAACTTGTAGATTTGAATGATCTGCCTAGCCTAAGTGACACATCTGCTATGTCTGCATATACTCAGCAAGTCAAGAACTTTGAAAATGAAGCCGATAAAATCAGAGACCAGCGAATTCAGATTTATACTGATATGAAGGGTAGTGGAGCTAGTGATGCAGATATATTTAACAGGATTATGCAATTTAATAAAAATTTGCCGAAAGATTATCAAGAAAAAACTGGTCTTGATAAATATAGCAAATATTTACAATCGGCATGACGACTCTAAAGACCGCCTAAATATCTAAAAATATAAAGGCGGTCATATCTTACTTAATATTGATAGTTCACAATGACCTGATCGACTTGGCCATATGCAGGTGGAGATACCGCTCCTGAACCAGCAACGCCGAATGCATAAATCATTTTTTTGTTCGCAAGACGTCCGTTGAAGCTTGAAGTAGTACCGCTTCCAGTACTGGTTACATTGATACATGCACTTGTTGTATCGTGGCACAAGTAGACTATCAAGCCAGTTGGATAACGAGATAGCCCCCAAGACCAAACCACGGATGTAATGGTAGCTGTAGCAGGAATACTACCAACTGGGTTCAGTTGAAGATAATAATAGACTCCTTTGTTATATAAAGTCGGACCTCCGGCGCTATTCGCCCAAGCGCCGCC
>CAYUJF010000083.1:0-1989 GCA_964445015.1 uncultured Candidatus Saccharibacteria bacterium | reverse complement strand
ATTTATGTTTGGTCGGCACGTGCTCGAAGAAAATAATGACGTCATTGATAAAGAGCTGTTCATTGTTATCACTGCTGAGGGTGGATTTAGTGGTGATATTGACCAAAAACTTATATCGTGGATGCTTAAAAATTATAATAAAACCAGTAATGATATTATTGTTATCGGCCACCATGGCGCCATACAGCTTGCTCAGCGTGGTGTTGCTTTTAAGAAATACTTTAAGCTACCGGCCAAAGACGCCAATATTAACGTTTCTCCCATAATTAAAGAAGTACAACGATATCGTTCAACAAGCGTTTTTTATCAGACATACGTGTCGTTAACAGTGCAGGATGTAAAACGCATTAGTCTTAGTAGCGCGGTTGAACAACAGGGCAAGGACGTCAAGAAGGGCGAAGAAGTAATCAACGAGGCGACCTATATTTTCGAGCCCAATAGTTTTGCTGTAGTTGACCATTTAGAGCGTTCAATGATGAATATTGCATTAAGCCAGGTAATACTTGAGTCAAAACTAGCCCAATATGCTAGTCGATTCCAAGCAATGTCAGCCGCTCACAATCGGGCCAGCGACGCGACTGGTGAATATAAATTATTATATAACAGAGCTCGGCGTGCCATTAAGGATGAACGCCTCAAAGAAATAATCAACGGCTTAAGAAAGGCTCACGTATGACCCACGGCTCAATTGTGTCGGTGAAAGATCTTGTTGTGAAGGTTGAGTTTTCTGCTGAGATGCCAGAGATTGGTGAGGTGGTAGTTGTTGGCAATAAAGACAGAAGCCCATTACTGGTTGAGTCTTTGACGACCGATACTATAGCAACTTGTATAAATCTACGCTCCAGTAAGTCTATCCAAAAAGCAATGTCTGTTGAGCGAACAGGCCGCGGGGTAGAGGTGCCAATCGGGCAAGTAACTATCGGTAGGATATTTGATGCTCTTGGTAACCCTCTGGACGGAAAAGAACCCGTGCCAGACGACGCACCACGCAAAAACATCCTTAAGCTTGGTGCAAAAAGTACTAATTTCATTGCATCTAAACCAGAAATTCTAGAAACAGGTATTAAAGTCATCGACTTTTTTACCCCATTTGTTAAGGGGCGAAAAATTGGAGTTATCGGTGGCGCAGGCGTTGGAAAAACCGTTTTAACAATGGAGCTTATCCATAATATCGCCAGAACGGGTTCAGGATTATCCTTTTTTGCTGGTATTGGAGAGCGTGTTCGTGAGGGACATGAGCTTTATGAGACGTTGCAGGAGTATGGATTGCTCGAAAATACTTGTATGTTTTTTGGGCAGATGAATGAAAATCCTGCTCAGCGTAGTTTAATAGGCATATCGGCTGTGGCTTTGGCCGAATATTTTCGTGATGAAGAGCACAAGGACATATTGTTTTTTGCTGATAATATGTACCGGTTTGTGCAAGCCAAAAATGAGCTTGCTACAATCATGGATCAAATTCCTAATGAGGGTGGCTATCAGCCAACGATATTCTCGGACGTTAAGATATTGCAAGATCGTTTAAGCTCAAACCAGAATGGTTCTATTACCAGTCTGCAGACAATTTATGTGCCAGCTGACGACCTTTCGGACCCCGCGGTACAAGTAATTTCTCATGAGCTAGATTCAACGATTGTTCTTAGCCGTAAAGTGGCGGAGCAGGGCATTCGGCCAGCAGTTGACCTAACCTTAACAACTTGTCGCCCGATGTTGTTGGCGAGAGGCACTATGTGTTGAGCGTTCAGGTTCAAGCTATCCTCCAAAAATATGAACAACTAAAAGGAATCATTGCCATCATCGGTGAAAATGAACTAAGCCCTGCTGATCGTGCGGAATACGCCAAGGCAAAAAAACTCATACAGTACTTTACTCAACACATGTTTGTTACCGAACGACTAAATGGTATTAAAGGTGAATATTTTACGCGTGACGAGACACTTAAGGGTATCGAGGAGATAGTGGTATAGCGTAATGGTAAAGCGTCAGGAT
>CAYUJF010000082.1:0-2012 GCA_964445015.1 uncultured Candidatus Saccharibacteria bacterium | reverse complement strand
CGACTAATTTTGAATAAAGAAGGACAGCGACAAGAACAACGATTGGCGACCAGAATTTTGCTATCGGCTGAAAAAGAGCTCCCTGTTGATCAACCCAACCAAAGGTTGCGGGAAAGGCAACTTTAAAAAAGATTGTTTGTTTGAGCAATTTTAAGAGCCAGTAGGTGGCAAGCATGACAAAGGCAATTCCACCGATGAGTGAAAATTTTCTTATCTCGTGATCGTTGAGATCGGGGAAAAAATAATGGATGATGCGGTTAAGCATATCGGCAAAAACCTCAGGTTTGTAATGGGAACTAGGTTCTTTGAGATCTGAAGAAATCTTGAAGTTTTAGTATCGCAGAGAGTTGCTGTATTGTCAAAATTGTCAAATTTACTTGTAGGAGCAAAGTGATAAGTTCACACTTAAGCCCAAAGTAAAAAGTTCACCTTTTCTGTAAGATTTTAGGTGTCAAAGCCAAAATAACTTACAAAAAAGGCAAACTTCTATGGAAAAACTTATCATGAGCAGACAAGAAAGAGAACAGGTATACGCCTTTAAAAAGGTAAAAGCTGGGGAAATGAACAAAACAGAAGCAGCGAGATTTTTACAGGTAAGCCGACGCTGGATTATCAAGAAATATAAAAGGTTTACCGAGATGGGGGATGCGGGTATCCCCCATCAAAATCGGGGAAAGAAAAGTCTACGAAGATGGAATCGTGAGCAAGAAGCTTTTACAATCGATCTGTTGAAAAGTGAGTGGAAAGGATTTGGGCCAACTTTTGCTTCTCAAAAACTGGAATCACTTTACGGGATCAAGGTAAGTACTGAGACCCTTCGAAAAAGTATGATACGAGGTGGTATTTGGGAAGCTGGAACCAGGAAGATTAGGCATCGAAGTCGTAGGATGAGACGAGCTTGTCTTGGCATGATGATTCAGCTTGACGGATCGCGGCACGATTGGTTTGAAGGCAGAGCTCCTTGGTGCACGCTACTGGTGTTTATCGATGATGCCACAAGCCAGATTCTCTGGTTAGAATTCGTTGAAAGTGAGTCATTGAAGGGTGTTATGCAAGCCACCAAGAATTACGTCAAAAAATATGGAAGACCTGTATCTTTTTACACGGACTATGGAAGCGTTTTCAGTGTTAATACCAACAATCCAGATCGAATCAAAATCACGCAATTTGAACGAGCTTTGAAAGAGCTCGATATTGAAATAATACATGCCAGAAGTCCTCAGGCCAAAGGGCGTGTAGAACGGAGCAATGGAACTCTTCAAGATCGATTGATCAAAGAAATGCGCCTTGCAGGGATAAGCTCAATTGAAGCAGCTAACCGATTTGTTCAAGAAGTTTATTTGCCTGATCATAATCAAAGATTTGCCGTAGAAGCACGCCAACCTCTCGATTTACACAAACCTCTTATGGACTACAATTTAAGCACAATCCTTTGCATCAAGGATGAACGCAAGGTCATGAATGATTTCACCATAAGCTACAAGAACAAGCTTATCCAGCTGCTCAAGGAGCAAAAAGCTGTTATCCGCCCAAAAGAGCGTATCGCAGTCCATGAAGACTTCAATGGAACTATCCATCTTTTCCTGAGGAAAATTGAGCTTGATTTTACGTTCATTACTCAGAGACCCGTAAAACAAGAGTCAGTCAAACAGGTTAGAGATTACTACATCAAGCCCGCACCTAATCACCCCTGGAGAGGAATATTTAGAAAAGAACCAATTACTCAATCGATAGGAGGAACATCATGCTCAACCAACTAACCAAAAGGAAGAGTAGGTTGAAGCCGGCCCGCGCCGGACGTAGAGGCGCATTATTGATTAAAAATGGTTCCGAAATTTATAGGTTCAACTGTGAACTTTTCATTTTGGTTAACATGTGAACTTTTCACTTTGCGTTGACAAATTGTCAAATTTACTACTAGAATAAAGTTGATTACTTGAAGTTTAGTTACAATATTTTTTAAGATAATTATGACAGTTAGCTCGAAGAATAGGTTAAACCGTTTTGAAGTG
>CAYUJF010000081.1:0-2034 GCA_964445015.1 uncultured Candidatus Saccharibacteria bacterium | reverse complement strand
CAAGCGCCTTACCCGGGAAATCTCGCTGGTTAAGATATTGAGCCGATTCTTCCCTGAGTGCTTTGTTAGTAGCTCCCTGGACGATCCCAAACAACGCTTGTTTGTCTTTGTTACTCCAAGCAGATATTGAATTATCGAGCCAGTCATGGGTACGAGTTACTGCCTTTCGAACATATTCGAGCGATGCATTTCCAGGCGGACACTCGTCAAAAGCCATAATAATATCCGCTCCTAGTGCCTGTTGAATTTTGATAGATTTTTCGGCATTAAGAAAATGTTTTGAACCGTCGAGGTGCGAAAAAAATACCACTCCCCTATCCGATATTTTCGCCGGTTTAATTGGCACAAATTTTTTAGCTTCTCTATCCCCCGCTTCTGTAAGTCTGCCACCGAGTGAAAAGACCTGATAACCTCCGCTATCTGTTAACATTGGCCCGTTCCATTTTGTCCATTGCTGTAAACCGCCAGCCTGAGCGACGACCTTCTCTCCGGGTCTAAGCATTAAATGATATGTATTACCAAGAATTATTTCAGCGCCAAGATCCTTTAATTCCCATGGCGCAACAGATTTGACCGCGCCAACCGTTCCAACGGGCATAAAGACCGGTGTTTCAATATCTCCGTGCGGCGTCGAAAATACGCCCCTCCTGGCTAACCCCTTATTTGATTTAATATTATATTCGAACATTATTTATATCTTATATCAAATAAACGGTCCCACAAAGTGGGACCGCCTATTTAACTCATAACTACCAAATAATTACTTAAGTTCGACAGTGGCACCGGCAGCTTCAAGCTTCTTTTTTGCTTCTTCAGCATCAGCCTTAGCAACATCCTTCAAAATTTCTTTCGGAGGTGTGTCGGCAACATCCTTGGCTTCTTTTAAGCCGAGGTTTTGGTTGATCTCTCTCAACGCCTTAATAACGGCGATTTTTTGATCACCACTGCCTGTCAACATAACCGTATAGGTTGATTTTTCATCTTCAGCCTCACCGCCTGCAGCTGGAGCGCCAGCGGCAGTAACAGCTACTGGAGCAGCAGCTGATACGCCGAAGCGACCTTCCAACTCTTTGACCAGGTCAGCCAAATCAGCGACAGACAAATCTTCGATCTGCTTGATAAGATCCTTGAACTTACCTGTCGGTTCTGACTTTTCTTCTTTGACTTCTTCTTTAACTTCTTCGACTACTTCAGGAGTAGCTTCAGTTTTTTGCTCTTCTTTTGTTTCCTCTGCCATTTGATTCCTTCCTGCCCCTCGTAGCCGTTAGGCGAAGTGGGGTCTTTTTATTAATTAACTTGTTTTTCGCTATATTGCTTTATAACATTTACTAAACCGCGAATATTGCCAGCCAGAACATTGACCATTCCCGAAATAGGCGCATTAATCGAACCAACCAGTTTGGCCAATAATTCTTCCCGGCCGGGTAGCTTGGATAGCTTAGTGACATATTCTGCATCGATATAATTACCATCGACCCATCCACCAACTATCTGTACCTTCTCGTGTTCTTTTGCGAACTTGGCCAATATTTTAGACAACATAACTTCATCGGGTGCGGAAAGTATAGCCAGTGGTTGATCGGTGATCTCTTCCTTTATTTCGATACCGGCATCGGCCACAGCTTTCTTTAGGAGGCTGTTTTTTACAATGTTTAATTTCGACTGGTTGCTAAACAGTTCATCCCGCAAACTTTCCGTCTCTTGGACAGTCAAACCCTGGTAATTTACCAGCAAAGCGACCTTACCCTTTATGGCCGATTGCAGATTACTTAGAATCACAGTCTTTTGCTCTCTTGTCTTTGGCATAATAATCCTTTGGATTAGTTTTATGGTGTATGGGTTGGACGTTAGAAGTGAATATACATCAAACACCTAACGCATACATATCTACACTTTTTATAAAATAAAAACCGGCTTCCGCCGGACATCTCGCATTATTCACGAATCATAAATCATGAATCTCGCTTGGATGCCTCGGCAGCAAATTAAGTCCTTCGGCTCGCTTGCGCTCGCTCAGGACAGCTACTTTCTTCG
>CAYUJF010000080.1:0-2085 GCA_964445015.1 uncultured Candidatus Saccharibacteria bacterium | reverse complement strand
GGGTAAGCTGAACGAAGATAATCGTCTGCGAGTTTCGGAAGCGATTGAAACGTCGAGCCAAATCGCCGAAGGCTCAATTATTGTTAGATGCGGCGATGAAAAACTCAACCTGTCATCACGATTATCCTGTTCTCACTGCTCATATGGAGCTTTCCCAGAGCTGGCGCCAAGACTTTTTTCTTTCAATAGTCCGTTTGGCGCTTGTCGTAAATGCGATGGACTCGGTTTCTTCCAGGAGTTTGATGTCGAATTAGTCCTACCCGACAAAACCAAAACTATCGCCGGCGGCGCTATCTTGCCCTGGAGCTATGCATACAACAACTGGTGGGGGATGATACTTAAAAGCGTCTGCCAGTACAAAAACATCAATATGCACCGTCCCGTTAAGGACCTGCCAGAGTCTCAGGTCAAATGGCTTCTATATGGCGGCGGTAGTGAACGTGTTCCAATGAAACATCGTTCAAAAAGCGGTAGCGTTTTTGAGTGGCAAATGAAGTTCAATGGCATTATGGGTCTCTTGGAAAAGCGCTACAAAGAGACCAGCTCGGATTATATTCGCGAAGACTTAGGTAAATATATGACCAAACAGCTTTGCCATGAATGTAACGGTCAACGTCTTAAACAGGAAGCGCTAAGTGTATTTATTAAGAATAAGAATATCGCTGAACTTTCCGATATGAGCGTGCTCGAACTGGGCAAGTGGTTTGGTGCTATTGAATTAACTGAAGATGAGGTGAGAATAGCCAAAAGACTTGTAGCGGAAATTGAATCGCGCTTGAGATTTTTAATTAATGTCGGTCTTGATTATCTGACTCTCAACCGCGCCTCTTCAACTCTTTCCGGTGGGGAAACGCAGAGAATCCGCTTAGCCAGCCAAATCGGGTCTGGTCTTGTTGGTGTCATGTATGTTTTGGACGAACCCTCTATTGGTTTACATCAGCGCGACAACAGTAAGTTACTCGATAGCTTGGCGCATCTGCGCGATTTAGGTAATTCGGTTATCGTTATTGAACACGACGAAGAGACCATGTTGTTTGCTGACCATATTGTCGATCTCGGTCCGGGAGCCGGCAAGTTGGGCGGCTATTTGGTGGCCGAAGGAACGCCGACGGAAATAATCAATAATCCGAAATCAATCACGGGTCAGTATTTAAGCGGTAAAATGGCTATTGATTACAATAAGAAGAGACGTCCGCCAAGCGGCAAATATCTCAAAATAATCGGGGCCAAAGAAAATAATCTTAAAAATCTAACGGTCAAATTGCCGCTTGGCGGACAATTCGTCGCAGTGACCGGAGTATCTGGTAGCGGCAAATCGACTCTCGTTAACGAAATTATCTACAAGACGCTCTCAAATAAACTAAACCGCAGCTGGCTTAAGCCTGGAAAGCATGAAGATATCGAAGGCATCGAACATCTGGATAAGGTGATTGTTATCGACCAGGATCCGATCGGCCGAACGCCGCGTTCCAACCCTGTTACCTATACTAAAACGTTTGATGCCATTCGCGGATTGTTTGCGGCCACTCCGGAAGCAAAGGTGCGCGGTTATCAACCCGGGCGTTTTTCATTTAATGTACCGGCCAAAAACGGGGGCGGCCGCTGCGAAAAATGTCAGGGCGACGGTTCGCTAAAAGTCGAAATGCACTTCCTGCCGGACGTATATTTACCGTGCGATGTCTGCAGCGGCCGCCGCTACAATCATGAAACACTCCAGGTTCGCTTCAAATCCAAAAATATCGCCGAGGTACTCGAAATGACTGTTGACGAAGCAGCTGTCTTCTTCGAGAATATCCCGCAAATCAAAAATAAACTTAAGACCCTCCAAGATGTCGGACTCGGTTACATCCACCTTGGTCAATCGGCCACTACTCTTTCCGGCGGAGAGGCCCAGCGCATCAAATTATCATCGGAGTTGGCGCGCCACTCGACTGGCAAAACTCTATATATCTTAGATGAACCAACTACGGGGCTTCACTTTGACGATGTCAATAAACTGCTGCGTGTACTGCATCGCTTAGTTGATGAAGGCAATACGGTTATCGTCATCGAGCATAATCTTGATGTGATTAAGACTGCTGATTA
>CAYUJF010000079.1:0-2099 GCA_964445015.1 uncultured Candidatus Saccharibacteria bacterium | reverse complement strand
TATCTGCATTGAATCGACGGTCTGTTGTACATTGGATGTTGGGCCTTCGATAGAAATCGTGTCGCCAGCTTTCAAATCGTCACTGAGTTCTATGACTCCAACGCTGATTTTCGTGTAGTAATGGACTATTCTCCCGACAAGCTTCTTCCCCATTCCTTCCATCCAACTCACCTGATTAAGTTTGGTTTCCTTAATTAAATGCCTTTTCAAATAAACGTGAAACGTACGAAATTATTCCGAGAAAATCGATACCCTGGCAAATAAAAACCAGTCTTATGAATTTCTAGAATCTAATTTATTATAAATAAATAATATTTATATACATAAAAATAATACCAATTACGATTATATGCACATACCTGATGGGTTCCTAAGCTTTGAAGTTTGGGCGCCGTTGTGGATAGTTGCCGTACTAATTCTGGCTTTTTCAGTATGGAGAACAAACAAAAAACTCGGAGACAAGCATATTCCATTGCTAGGTGTTTTAGCAGCTTTCATCTTCGCGGCACAGATGTTGAATGTTCCTGTAGCCGGCGGTACAAGCGGGCACATGCTCGGAGGCGTCTTAATCACGGTATTTGTTGGGCCGCTAGCTGGCTCGATTGTTATGAGTTCGATCTTTATCGTACAGGGAGTATTCTTCCAGGATGGAGGAATAACCGCAATGGGTGCGAATATCATCAACATGGGGCTGATAGGTACGATTCTCGGCTATTTAATTTATCTTGGAATTAAGAGATCCCTTGGGGGAAAAAGAGGCACAATTATCGGTGCTGGCGTCGCCGCTTGGATAGCTGTGGTACTCGCGTCGACTGCGACATCGTTTGAATTGGCTGCTTCCGGGACTTCACCTATTTCGATAGTCCTACCTGCGATGACGGCCATCCACGTAATAGTCGGCGCCATTGAGGCGGCTATTACCATTGCAGTAGTTGGTTTTGTTTTGAAAACGAGGCCAGACTTGTTAAATTTGCCAAAAATCTAGGTGAAAAAATGAACTCCAGAAATAGATGGTGGGTTGCCGGAATCACGATTGCTATCTTCATGGCCTGCGTACTCTCTCTTTTCGCTTCGCCTGAACCAGACGGCCTTGAAAGAGTTGCAGAGGATCAAAAGTTCATAAGCAAAGCAGAAGGACAAGAAGTAATAAACTCGCCGATGCCCGACTATGCAATACCGGGTATTGAGAATGAACAGCTTGCCGCAGTATCTGCGGGTTTAGTCGGGGTGTCGATAATTCTCGGTGTTACTGTAATTTGGGCGAAAATTCTGAAGAGAAAGCGCTGATTACGGTGAAACACGGTTATCTGGACCGGCATAGTGATTTGCTCAGCCCAATGCATGCTTTGGACCCGCGGGCCAAAATAGTTGCATTATTATCTTTTCTTTTCATCGTGATCTTTACCCCAATAGTCCAAACCCAAAAATTCGTCTTTTATGGCGCATTAATCTTTTCACTCGTCATAATCTCGAGAGTACCATTCAGATTTGTGCTGAAGAGATCGCTGATTATAATACCATTCGTTGGACTCGTGGCCATAGGATTGCCTTTTTTAGGCGACGGGGGCGGTTCACTGAACTTTGATATTTTCAGCACGACACAGTCAGCTTTGTTGATATTTGTAAATGTCTTGGTAAAGTCGTGGCTTTGTGTTCTTGCCATGATTGTCCTAACCTCCACGACTCCATTCTCGAAGCTTATGAATGGATTCCAAAGGCTGAAGATGCCTACCGTTTATGTAATGATAATTTCTTTCATGTATCGCTTCATATTCATTTTAGAAGATGAGTTGGAAAGAATGAGCAGAGCGCGCAGCGCGAGAACCTTTAGTCAAACATGGATGCAAAAAGTAAAGGCAATCGGTGGTATAATCGGCAATTTGTTCGTGAGAAGTTACGAGAGGGGCGAACGCATCTACACTGCAATGCGCTCCCGGGGGTTTAACGGCGAGATAAAGTTGACTAGCGAACTTAAAATGAGAAGAATCGATGCTTTTTTTATCACCACATTTCCATCATTACTAACGTTAATAATGGTGGTCTGATGACGGCTATTAAAATAAGGAATTTGCATTACTCTTATCCCGACAGCACGAAAG
>CAYUJF010000078.1:0-2110 GCA_964445015.1 uncultured Candidatus Saccharibacteria bacterium | reverse complement strand
TCCTCGAATACTTGGCTGACGTACAATATCGAACCATCGACTTTTTCGACACTTCGCGTATAAAAAAGCAATGCTCCACAGGAACATTGCTCAAAGTTCACCCCCTCCAATTTCTGCGCGCGGCCACAATTTGGGCATTGATCGATTAAGCGAATACCATGACGGTTACAGATGCCGGAAACTTCCACTGACCAAATACCACGGAGATAAACCGACTCCCTCATACAACTCGGACACCAACGCAATCGCGTATGATTGAAATCGATCCCACTCAGCCCTTCCGACAAATTGGTTAGGCGCCAATATCCTGGAAGTGGTCCAAACAGCTTAGCTTTTTCAGCTACCGTCAATTTCAATGCCTGACATAGAGCTTCAAATCCACTGAATGCGGTTCCTAATTGCGCTAACGTGTTGTAACCGTTTGCCCGCGCGACCCGCAGTAGATAACCAAACGTGGCCTCGCCGGCAATCGGTCGAGGCCGAACCGGCAAAGTTGAGTAGGGTCTTTGACTTAAGGTAATGCAATCAGTACCTTGAAGAATCGGATTTGAACGATCGATAACAGGACTAGAAAGCAGAGACATACGTTGCGTCCTCTAACAGGCAATGAAAGAACGAAATCTCCGGTGACTGTAAGCCGCTTAAATAAGCGACCATCACTGCTAAAATCTCACTAGCCTGAAATCTACGCCGCATGGCTTCCGGAATCGACCATCGCTTGGCAAACTTACCGTAGCATTCAAATGGTCTGTGGCTTAGTGCCGCATCAAACAAAGTATTTAGAACGTCGATTACCTGATCCAATGATCCTCCACCGGTCGAAAGCCGATATGTTTTTTCAAACTGATATTCCGGTTCTAGGATCACTAGTCGATTGGCCAGCCCATGCCACCATCGGGCGAGCACCGTTAGATACTGTTGGTGATAACTTATAGGTAGTCGTGGATGGAAATACACGCCGACTAGGCTTTCGATGCCGACTTGATATTCAAGTAACAGTGCATTCGCTTGACTGAAGTATGCGTTGGCGAAGGGATTTTTCTGAAGATGAACGAGCGCATTCAACACCAAAGTCAGCGGGCTTTGTGAACTTCCTCTGACAAGGACGGTTTTATGTTGTCTGAAATTCCATCTTAATAGCCTATGCAAGTGAGTTGTTCTGGTCTTTCGATCCGCCGTTAAAAACCTCAGCGACCACCTTTCAGAGTCTGACTGTACCGATGGCTTTATGTTAAACGGCCATCGACAGCGTAAATCATAGCTATGTCGATGACGAAGGTCTCGCCTAAGATATTCGATTCTGGCAAGAAACTGATAGACATCATATATTGTGTATTGGTCATAACCGGACGTCGTCGCCGTTTCCAAGTGACCGTTATCGGGATAAGGTTTAAAAGCCTCTTCTAGCGACTCTGCTACCAGTTGGAGGATAAGATCACTTTGCCGTGTCTCCCTGGGGCCACAAAGATCAGTCCTCGGAATGATCGCTCGTGCGTCGTTCATCGACTTAAATCGCCGGTACCATCGATAAAGGGTGATTACGGCTGGTGGTTTTGCATCTCCAATTTCCGTAGCCGCCCGCTCAATCAATGGCTTCAAATACTCCGGTGTAAAAACCGGAACACCATGATCTAGGATACTTTCAAGGTAATGCTTACGGCGCTTCACGGCATTTCTGACAGCTTCGGATAGTTCATCAAGCGGCCGTGAAAATGAAGGGACTAAAGAATTAGCGAAAGTCGCATCAACTTTTTTAGCTGAAATTTTTCCTTCCGCATATTCGGTGAGCAATTGTTCACGACTGACTATCGATAACTGGCCATCATTCATGCGTTCCAGAAGTATATCGCCGTTCGCTTGAATACGATCAATTCGGTATTCAGCGCCGCTCCAATTAAAAACCTTGTTCTTGTGCAATGCGAAACCAGCCATTGTCTGCCTCCATATTCAATTCAATTAGAGTTTCTTGAGAAATAGGCTCATCCAAGGAACAACGCAGATGGCCGGCCAATAACAGGCTAAAGGGCTCGACAGTTCCGGTCTTTATCAAAGTGGTGACTGCGGCAAGCGATACAGGAAGGCGATGACGAATTTTATCGATGGCAACCGT
>CAYUJF010000077.1:0-2122 GCA_964445015.1 uncultured Candidatus Saccharibacteria bacterium | reverse complement strand
AGCGTGAAATCAGTTCCGCCCGGTTCGGTTAATACTTTGCGCGATGCAATATCGGCTCCCCCACCTTCGATAGTGTACGATACCACCTTACCGACCGTCTCCTTAGAAAACTCATCAAAACTATCATCGTCTTTATTTAAAACTGAAATTTCATGAGGCTGAGCAAAGAGTTGTTTTTTGACGTTTTTGTAATTCTCGAATGTCTCATGATAGTCGAGATGGTCATGAGTGATGTTTGTTAGCGCTAAAGTTTGGAATTTAATACCCCAAATTCTATGCTGTGCAATGGCATGGCTTGTCACTTCCAGCACGATATCGGTACACCCCGCTTTACGCATTTGGCTTAGATATTTTTGGAGCAGGAACGGCTGGACGGTTGTCATATTGAGTTTGTTGGCAATTTCTTTTTCGCCAATAGCAAAGCGAACCGTCGTCAGCATACCGACTTTCTTGTCAGCCTCTCTTAGGATCGATGCGATTAACATGCAGGTAGTGGTTTTACCATTGGTACCAGTAACGCCAATCACCCGCATTTGCCGGCTCGGGAAACCATAATAAAGGCCCGCCAAAACCGCCACATTATAATGGTAGATATTCTTCATCCAGTTGGGAATAAGTTTGCGAATAGAAAACATCGTGATTATCTCAGTCTTAATAATGCTAAATGCCAAAATCCAAATATCAAATCAAACTCAAAGATCAAATGTATTAATTTTGACATTTAATAATTTCGATTTGATTTGTCATTTTTAATTTGTCATTTAAAATTATTAAATTATTCTTTCCCTCGGAACATCCTGAATAGGTTGTACCACATCGAGTTGTAAACCTTATCATATCCACCAATGATTTCAACCGCCCGGCCGCCAAAGTTCTCTTTAAATCGGCTCAATCCCGCCCATTTGTGCTTGGGTTTATCAGCCGGAGCGATTCCCAACAGGTCATAATAACGCAAGCCGCGAGCCTTGGCATCTTTCATTACCTGCCAGTGCAAGGCGAATGGTGCCATAACTTCGCGCCGCTCGTGGCTGGAGCCGCCATATAGGTAATTCGCCACGCCATCATAAAAAGTAATAATAGCTGCCGCCAAAGGTTCGCCATCCACCGATGCCACATAAACCTTAGCCATATCTTTGGCACCGAGAATATCAACTAAGTCGTGGAAATAATCAATGTTACGTCCGGTAATACCTTCTCGCTTAACAGTTTGTTGATATAGTTTGTAAAATGTTGCCACCGCATCGGCATCTGACTGAACTTGATTTTGTTTTACGGATGCCGAATCCTCCGATTTCCCCCAGAACTGAGTTTCATGCTCGATACTTTGAGCTCTATGCGAATCGCTTGGACCATAGGATGCAACTTGTACTTTATGTCGCTCTGCAACTTTAATGTTATAACGCCCCTTTTGCTTCATCTGTGCCAGAATTTCCTCTTCGGTTGGGCGTAAGTTGATTATGCGACGGTGTTTGGGCTGGATTTCATCGCGTGATTTCTCGAAACCGTGCAAAGCATCGTCTAAATAATCTTCTTTTTCATCTGTCTGGTTGACAATCTCGGCACGAACAAAAACGGCATTGGTTGTCAGAGCTAATTCGTCCAATTTTGATTTCTCCATGTCGTGAATCTGAGTCTGGTCGACTTCCGGCATATAGAGAAATGTTTTTTTAAACGGTAGCTTGTGCTCCAATATTAGGACATCGGAAATCCAATGCGCTTTTTGGCCATACTTCTCCTTGAGTTGCGCCCATTCCTTTGTCTGAAGTATTGATTTGAACATAATGCAGAAGTAATAACTAATAAACACAAAACAACAACTGGATTAGCATCCATTATTATTGTACTCGTTCCACCCTGGCTTTCAATCTCTTGACCCCATAAACGATATAATAGACAATATGCATTAATGCTTGTTAATCATATTCATATATCTTGAATCATGAATCATAAATCAAAACGGATTTTAGCTATCGAAACTTCCTGCGACGAAACAGCCGCCGCTATTATTGAAGCTGTTTATCCCGAGCAAAGCCGAGAGAATACAATACAAATAAAACCATTATCATCGGTGGTCTATAGTCAAATCGATCTTCATAAAAAATTTGGCGGTGTTTATCCGGAA
>CAYUJF010000076.1:0-2136 GCA_964445015.1 uncultured Candidatus Saccharibacteria bacterium | reverse complement strand
TGCCGGTAATTAAGAGGGCGATTTTTCTGACCTTAAGCGGCAATATTTTAATAATCGGCTTATTGTCTCTCATCATTTTCTCGACTTTCCCTATTTTGGATTCGCCAACGCTTAACGGCACTACCTTGGCCGACCCCAGAAGCGTCCCTTGTTTCACCCAGGTGTCGCTTTTCTTGGTGGCTAAAACGAAGTCCTCCACAAGGTTAACGCGAGTAACGACGTCAGACTTGACCTTAAGCAGGCCGGATGTCTTCGCGAGCAAATTGACCTTGCCTGAGTGGGGCCGGGAAAAGAACACGCTCGAGTCAACCAAGGCCCGAGCCATCCTGAGCGCCGCGTCCTCCTCGTGGACGCCTCCAGAATGGTCGTCCTCGACCAAAACATAGTAATCTCCAGTGTCTTTCAGTCGGCTTATGTCCTCATCCATGACTACATGACCTCGCTTGAAGCTGACGGTCTTCAAACCGGGCTTGTAACATATGACATCGTGGGCCAGTTTTTTCCCAACGGCCTCTTCGACCTTTATTTTTTTTGTCATGGGTACCGCCATTTCAATATGGCCATATCAGTGACCATAGCGAGCCCTGCGATGGTGAACACCACCAAGAGGTCCTTCTGATTCTTCACATCAGATGTCAGCAACATCATCTGTAGACCCGTGAAAGCCAGCATTACGCCGAAGATTGACAATGGTATTAGGCTGAGTATCGAAACTGCGCTAGAGCCGAATAAAAGTGCCAGAATTACAAAAATAGTCCCGACTATCAAACCAGAGCCACCCGTTCTAGCCCCAAAGCGGTGGTGCGCGACAAGCCCACCAGAGCCGTGGCACATAGGCATCCCACCCAACAGCCCTGCGGCCAAGTCGGCCACCCCGATGCTGCACGACAAGGCCCGGGGTGTCGCCATCACTGCATTTTCTCCAAAGTATTTCTTCGAAAGGTCGGAGGTCGAAATCACGGCATTAGAAAGAGTGACTGGGAGCTGCGGAATGACAAGAAGCAAAAGCGCAGTCTCGAGATCGGAAATAGTTGGAATCTGGATGGAAGATATCTGTGGACCAAAGGTAAAGCTGGGGGTTTTGAACGTCAAGCCAGCTAAGAAACCAAAAATAATGAGGGCTATTGCAGCAGGGATTTTTTTATTAGTGAGCAGCAACGCTGCAATCACAACGCCAACCAAGCCGAAAACCAAGTTTAGCGGCACGCCCATCAAAAACGCCGACTCGCCACCGATAAATATTTTAGAGCCTAGAATATACTGAACTGCCTTTACGAATAGAAGCAAACCCAAACCGACTTGAACTCCACGAATAACTGGCTTTGAAAACACGCGGTTTACTTGGACAATTAGTCCTGTGGCCCCAAGAAAAAGCATTAGCATGCCCATAATCAGCCCGGAGGCTGCAATGACCTGCGCTGAAAGCTCGGCTGTGATGGCAATGACGGCGACGGCTTTTAATGGCTGCACCGGGACTGGAATTTTGTAGTACAACCCGGCCCCAATGTAAAACAAGCCAATGAGCAATAAGGCAATCGTGGCGTTCAAGCCGTTGATAACGACAAGGGGAAACAGGAGTGGAAGTAAAGTCCCCAAGTCGGCCAGCGAACCTGCAAATTCCATGCGGTCGAATTTAAAGTGCTCCAAGTAACCACCTGGGCTGGTTTTATATCAAAAAAGGCAGATAAACGGCTTGTGTGAATCAAAAATGATTGACATAAAAAAGACCCATCTAACAAAAAAACAGTTCGAGATACTGAGGATGAAGATATCTGGAAAAAGCCTCAGCGAGATAGCCGAGGAGCTAAACACGAGCAGGGCAAACATCAGCGCCATAGCAAAGACTGCGGAGGAGAATGTGCAGAGGTCAAGAAACACCCTGAAGCTGATCGAGCTGATCGACTGGTCTATAAAGATAGATGTAAAATCGGGTGCAAACATCTATGAAATTTCGGAAAGGGTCTTCAGAGAAGCCGATAGAAAAAAAATAAAAATAAACCACAACTATTCCGAGCTGGTCAGACTAATATCTGAAGCCCTGGGCACAACCCGCCTTAGGCGCAGAAAAGCGCTCAAGGACTTCAGCGTCGTCGTCAGCAAGGACGGAAGGTTTGAAATATTCTAGTTCAGCTGAAG
>CAYUJF010000075.1:0-2157 GCA_964445015.1 uncultured Candidatus Saccharibacteria bacterium | reverse complement strand
TACAAAATAGTTGTCATACAAAAACCCGGTCCGACCGTTCATCGGTTTTCTGAGCAATACAAAATTTAGATACCAAGGAAACACACCGAAAAAATCAAAATACCTCAACTGCACGATTTTAAAGCCAGCCTTTTCTACTAATAATTTTAGCTCATTTTTTTCGTATCGACGATAATGGCCCACACTTCTATCAAAATCGCTATATAGCTCTCTCAAGGCCGGAACAAATAATAACAACCTTCCGTTTGGTCCCAATGCCCCTCTTAAATTAGTCAATTCAGTTTGATCTTCTTCGATGTGCTCGAGCACATTTACATAAACAATTGAGTCTAAGTCCTTTTTCAGATAGTCCGAGCTAAAAAAATCATTAATAGGGTGTGCACGTTCTTCATGTTTAAGCTCATCAAAGAGGGATGGAAAAAGGTTCGACGATGGCTCGAAAGCAAAGAGTTCTTTGACAGATTTAGTTAGAATTATGCGCGAAATATTTCCTATTCCCGCGCCGACTTCAGCAACACGTTCGCCAAGATAAGGTTCAAATTGATCAATGATCCATCTGTGATAATTTTGAGCGAAAGACATGACTTCTAATTCTTTGCCACTGTATTGCAAATCTCGGTCAATATTCATTGCTTGCCTTTTAAAGAAAATTAAGATTCGGAGAATATGTTAATATTACTTCAAGTAAATAAAGGTGTTAGCCGATGTGTCTCTGTTTATTAAGAATCACAAACCACTATTTGTCAATTAATTTCCTACCGGTCTCGAACAATGACAAAAAATTCAGCTAATGTCCTAATTATAAAATGTCCAATTATATTCTATTGGTTACAGGCAGGATCGATGTCAGCCATAGCGCTCAAGAAGAATAGAGTGTCTAACGTTTAGATATCTCACGACAATCCACACATTTCCAAACGTTTTCCCTGATAAAGAAGAATAACACTCCGACACCGATAAAAATAGAACCGATATAATATATCGCAGGAAGAGCAAATTTCACTAACCATGGAGCCTGATAAAAATGTGTGGCCCACCCATAAAAAACCATGAATAGAATTCCAGTCAGCAGAAGGGCCAATCCGTGAAACCACGAAAGCACCCTTCTTGTTTTTTTCCTCATTACTCCACCACAAACAGGACAAAGTTTGACAGATCCCTTGGAAAGTTGAGTCTGCAATTTTGTGAAATTTTCATCATTCCGCACTGGCCTGTTGTACCCTATGGAGTTATTCGAATCATCAGCCGTAGCAAATGCATAGGCCGTATCGTTTTCGTAGTTTTGACTGCCCAGTGAATTCTTCCTATCGTTGCTGACGCCTATATTTTGAGTGGTAGCCTTCATAAGCATTTCCTTGTTTTTTCCGTTATCCAAATGAACCTTTAATAAATCTGGACGCTCGGCCCATCAGCACTAACCCCAATTTAAATCGGCAAGTTTCTAATAATCCAAGCCGAAGAACGATTCAAGCCATTTAGCAGGAAAAATCCAACTTCTCATATCTTTTGAATTCAGCGATGTATTTTTTGGGATTATTTCAGGTGGTTTTTGTACACAAAAAAACGGAGGACAATGAAGTCCCCCGTTTTTTTTTCGAGGCGATTATGCGCCGAACATCCTGGCGTATGGGTTACCGAAAAGAAGAATAAGAGCCACAACGAGCGCGTAAATGGTCAAAGATTCGATCATGGCCAGACCGATGATCATGGTGGTGAGGATACGTCCACCGGCTTCGGGGTTACGGCTTGTGCCTTCGCAAGCGCCGCCGATAGCGGTTCCCATTCCTATACCACTTCCAATAGCTCCAAGACCGATGGCTAGACCGGCTGCTAACACCGTGTACTGAATTACACTGGCCGCCGCGGCGCTAAGATCCGCCGCAAAAGCCATGCTGGCTGTTAAGCTAATCGCGATTGTCATCAATCCAGCTACTACTACTCTCTTCATTTATAAAACCTCCCGTGATTCTGATATCAGTGAGCTTCTTCCAACGAACCAACGATATACATCATGGTCAGCATGATGAACACCAACGGCTGTATGAAAGAAGTGAACACTTGCAGGAACATCATTGGCAATGGAACCAGGTAAGGCACCAACAAGGTGATGATTAAGATAGCCAAATCTTCACCAATGATGTTGCCGAAAAGTCGAAA
>CAYUJF010000074.1:875-2380 GCA_964445015.1 uncultured Candidatus Saccharibacteria bacterium | reverse complement strand
AGTTTTGATCAGGGATATGATTCTTCCCTTTAATATATCGTAAACTCCTGTCATTTTATTCCCCCTCGTACGTTAATTCTTTGCCGGAAATCTTCCGGATGATGAACAAAGCTGCTATTGCAATAATAATAAGTATAAGAATGATGGCGACCGCTTGCTCGATGTTTGCATTTCCCAAACTAAGGAAAATGGCGATCGGCAATGTCTCCGTTTTCATGGCCATAGCTCCGGCCAGAGTAACTGATGCACCGTATTCGCTTATCGCTCGTGCCCAGGTTAGAATGCCGCTGGCGATAAGGCCATTTTTAGCCAGCGGCATAACGACTTTGAAGAACGCTTCCGGTTTACTGCATCCTAATGTTCTTGCTACCTGCTCGTAGCGGTAATCGATGCTATCGAACGTTGATTTTAGTAACCGTATGGCCAGCGCACTCACGATGGTAAACTGCGCCAGAATAATTCCTGGAAGAGAGAAAACAAAGCTAATGACATGATTATTGATTCCTGCCCCAACTGGTGTGCTGAAGAAGATCAGCAGTGCTGCACCGATTGCAACCGGCGATACAACGAGGGGCAAGTCGAGAAGGCTGTCAATAAAGCTCTTTCCCCAAAACGAATTCTTCGATATTGCATAGGCTGCAGGTATGGCGATAAAGAGAGCAATCACTGTGGTTATGGTGGCGGTGAGCAGACTGATTTGAATAGCAAAAAGGACTTCTTCTGATGTGAAGGCAGCTAGAATGCTCGGCCAGTTAGCATATGTTAATAATGACATGATGATGATGACGAAGAATAAGGACAAAGCAGCAAGCGAGCTTATTGTCGCTGCGCGAAATATCCTTTCTCCGCCGGTTCCTTTAAAAATGTTAACCATTGTGTTATATGCCTCCCTATCAGAGCTATTAGTACGGGCTTTGCTGGTGATTTCTATCGTGTTGGTAACCAGAACTTTGT
The DNA here is from genome assembly GCA_964445015.1 of uncultured Candidatus Saccharibacteria bacterium. Taxonomy (GTDB): domain Bacteria; phylum Patescibacteriota; class UBA1384; order UBA1384; family UBA1384; genus CAYUJF01. The sequence goes on along the minus strand of CAYUJF010000074.1, from coordinate 1,426 downwards.
TGTCTCCTCACGATCGGTAATATACCCATTTTTTTTAAAGATATCGTTGCCTTCTGTCGATGTCATGAATGCGATGAACTCATGAGCGGTCTTTGCTTCCTGGCTGTACGTTGTAACAGCAATCTGTATTTCACCGATCCCCGTTACATAATCGCGGGGGATGTTGATAGTCTCAATATCGTTTACTGATGTGGTATTGAAATAGTGCCAGATAAACCCGACGTCTGCCTGATTCATTTTTAACATTGTGATAACGGCCGTAACCTGAGGGACAGTGGTGACAATATTAGGTTTCACCGTGTCGACTAAACCTGCTTTCTTCAATATCTCTGGACCTAAAACTCCCAGTACCGTTGTTTCAGGATTGCACATCGCTACTTTGATCCCTGCTTTGGCCAGATCGCTCAATGATGATATATTCTTAGGATTACCTTTCTTGACCCCGATGACCGGTATCATATAGGCTACACTCGAAACAATAGAGTTACTATCGACGGCGCCCTGTTTTTTTGCGCTGTCCATAAATTTCTGTTCTGGTGCAATGAAGAGAT
>CAYUJF010000074.1:0-865 GCA_964445015.1 uncultured Candidatus Saccharibacteria bacterium | reverse complement strand
GCCTCCACCATAGTTGACTATAACCTTGGTGCCATACTTCTGTTCAAATGATTGTGCGACAGCATCAACAGCCGGCTTCGTACCGCCGGCGGCGAAGACTAATATCTCTTGTGCGTAAGCCGGCGAAGTTGAAGATGAAGTAGATTGTTGCTGGACGCAGCCTGCTGCGATACTTCCCAATAGCAGTAACGTCAGAACAGCAGACAGCGCTAATGATGTTCTTTTTTGCGAAGTCATTGTATGCTCCTTATTTATTTTGAGAACTTTTTTACCAGTGCTTTTCGTGTGGACTGATAATCGGTTTCATCTAAATAAGGTAGCAACAGAAGACTATCTGCTCCAACGGTTGACCGGCCAGAGCTTCCAGTTCCTGTTTGATATTAAGCGTGAATTTCTTGTACTGTTCCAGATTGGCTTTGCCTTCCCGGGTCTCTCCGAATCTGTGGAATTCCGATTGAAGGCGTTTTTCAATGGGGATTAAGTCCCCTCCTTTGGCAAATATACCGGAGAGAAAAACGATCTTGGCTGTTAGCGGTATGTTGGTATTTAATGGCTGATACGGCAATGTGGCGATGATATCGCCTAGTTTGCCGAAGCCGAAATCGTGCAGTATTTGTTTTATTTCATACCCATTATTGGCGGTTTCTTCAGTGATGCCATGAAAAGTTGCAGCAGCATGGATCAGCCTCAGGTCTACCTGATTCCCTGCCAGATTAAGCGCTTCTCCGATTCTGGTGGCAACATTGGCAACTTCGTGACAGTATCGGCGTATGTGCGACTCTGTTTTGAAAATATCGGTTAATAGTATCTCGCATTCTTCCGCCGTCGGAATATCGTAGTGTTGAAAGCGAGCCAGAAGCTCGTT
>CAYUJF010000073.1:0-2454 GCA_964445015.1 uncultured Candidatus Saccharibacteria bacterium | reverse complement strand
CACAATGTCGCAGGCGGCCGAGATTGTCGGCTGCTCAACCTACTGCCTTCGACAACTGACGGACAAGGGACGCCTACCAGCCATCTGGTACCCCGGCGGGCAACGGCGCTTCCGGCGCAGCGACCTCGAGAAGCTGCTCGACAATCCGGAACTCCACGACCTCATCGCGCCATGAGGTCGTCCACCGCACGCGCAAAACCCTTCCCCAACGGAGGGGTTCTTGCTATCATCAGGCTATGGAAATGTGGCAGTTACTTCTAATTAGTGTTATCGCGCTTCTATCGATCGTGTTTTGGATAGCGGGTCTTGTAGTATCTCGCCGTGGCAAATCATATGGCAAATTCTGGCCACTTAACCTCATCGGCGCTTTTGTGTGGGGCGATGCATTGGTTTTCGGCCCGTTTTGGATTTTGGCGGCGATACTATGCATTGCATTACAGAATTGGTGGCTCTTTGAATTGATTTTTCTTTGCTTTTGGCTCATCCGAAGTCTTGGCGAAACTATTTACTGGTTTCTGCAGCAATTTTCGAATGTTGTGCGCGAAAAACCGGAAAAAGTGTTTTTTTACCCACTTGTTAAAAACAATTCAGTTTGGTTGTTAATGCAAATCTGGTGGCAATGTATTTCAATAACCGCATTAGTTCTCCTTATACTCCTGCTGCGCTAATATATATTGTATAATTATAACAAAGGAGGAAAGTGAAAAAATATATTTTTGTTTTAGCGTTATTCGTTTTTGCGCCTTCCATGGTTTTTGCTGCCAATGAAGGCAATGGGAATGGAAACCAAAGTGGAGTTACCACGGCATCAGCCAACTCTGGTAATTCTTCTTCGACCACCACTTCAACACAACAGCAAAATACCAATCGCTCTCAAACTGAGACAAATAATCCAGGGGTGGGCGATATGACGCGCACCCGTGATGAGATTCAGCTCGAGGAGCAATATAAAGATGGTGCATTATATACTCCTACAAACCAGATGTCACAAACCCGTCTCCGAGCGACTGACAAGGCTTTGAAAGCGATTATTCAACTGATGTCTTCGGTCAGCAATCAGGGTGTGGCAAACCGCATCTCTCTTTCAGCTTATACGCAGCTTCAAAACCAAGACAGTATAAATAAAAGTATGGACACGGCCGCTAAGAGGTCTGGCGTCGCAAAGTTTTTTGTCGGACCTAACTACAAGGAACTTAAAAAAGCCAAACAACTCATGGAGCAAAACCAGCAACAAATCCAAATAATGGAACAGCTAAAAACTCAACTAAACAATGCCGGTGACGAAACCAAGTTGCAGGAACAGATTCAAATTTTACAGCAACAACAAACTGAGTTAAGCAATCAACTTGCTTCACTTACAAAAGGGTTTAGTCTGTTCGGTTGGTTAAATCGATGGCGCAACCAGTACTAATATCGTTTTGTAACTGATTGTAATATATCCTGATTCAAGGTAAGATTATACCGTGATCCGGGATCGTCTAATGGTAGGACGCAAGGTTCTGGCCCTTGTAATCTAGGTTCGAATCCTAGTCCCGGAACCACCCATCATACGGTGCATGGCAAATCTATTTATGTTCGGTTTATGACTTTCAACAAATTATCTGGTATGGTCATTGGGGCGTTATATTAATTAATCAAAAAGCCGGCCGTAACGGCCGGCTTTTTTCTTATCTGCAGAATACGCCCCTCATTGGGGTTTCGCATTTCGGACATTTGCTTTGCGAGCAAGGGACGCCTCGTTTGTGAGGTATGGTTTCGCCACAGTTCGGGCAGGTACATTCAGCGCTACCACCCATTCCTCGCCCCGGGGCACTTTGGCGTTTTCCAACGCCTCGTCCAGTTCTTGGACCCCAGCCCATTGGGCCCGTTCCGTCTTGATTAGGCATAATTATATCACCTCCCTTCATTTGGATACTTTTGCCATATATCAATGCTCTCGACACTTTTTGGTGAGCACTGTGAATAATTTTTAAATAGGTAACGCGAGCTACGCCTATTTTTTTAGCAGCGGACTTCTGATCGAGATTTTCAACGTCGGTAAGACGTAACGCCTCAACTTCATCTAACGATAGAATTTCTTCGCTTAATTCTCGAAGTGGCACGCCGACCGGTTTGAAGTATGTGATTTCCGGCATGTAGTTTACGCGCCGTTTTATTTTGGGTCTTCCTCTCAAAATATTATTCATATATGCATTATATGACATATGTCACAAATTGTCAATAGCATTTTTTAACTTCGTGTTTTGTGCTAGCTAATGGGGTTGATGAGCAGTGAATAAATAAGATATAATTAGGGCAAGTTGTCCAATAATATAAGGGGAATATTATGAAGAAGTTATTTGTTTTTGCGTGTGTTTTTACAATGGCGCTTTGTGTTGGTTTTGCCGAACCAGGTACTTTGCGAGCAAAAAATACATAATCAGATAATAGAATATTATTTGCCCAGGAGGTTGG
>CAYUJF010000072.1:0-2480 GCA_964445015.1 uncultured Candidatus Saccharibacteria bacterium | reverse complement strand
GATATAAATTAAAACGCCCAATAGTAACATAAATAGTGCGGCTAAGGCATCTACCATACCAAAGTCATCGAAAATAAAAGCAACAATATTTATAGCGATCAAAATATAACCGAAAACAGAAGCCCAGTTGGCGCGTTTATATATGCCCCAAGCGACTAGGAGAAAGAGCAGCGCGTCGCCAGCCATAAGCGTAATAAAGATGACGGTCAGAATGACTGGTAGTTCAAGCCTGCTTAACGCTATGGCATAGGTCACAGTAACGCATAGCGTCCCAACGCCGGTGAGGACGAGGAGGGCACTGGTCAAGATATTGAGCTTGGATTGCGATTTCTTCATCAGCTCTATAATAGCGAATTTAATCCGCAAGCAAAACCTTATCCAATGATTTGTGGTCTAGCTATCAACGCTCTCCGGAGCCAATAAATTAGTACATGCCTTCGCCGTAGCCAGAATTAGAATACTCATCAACAATTTTGACCGCACCTTTGTCACCGTCTAGCGCAATAACGTAACGGGCGCTTTCGCCGGGTTTGTTAACTCCGAAAGTAATGTATTTACCGTTTAGGGTCCATCTTACGGGGTAGCTGACAAAGCCAATGGTCGTCAGTTGCTTCTCGCCTGATCTGTCTGGTTTGCTTAAGAACAAATTTGACTTGCCATCGCGATTGTCAACGTAAGCCACCGTGGTTTCATCGGGGGAGTACCACCCTTCACGCTGCATTTGATCTTGCTGTATTTCTTTGACTTCGCCTGAGTTTTTGTACCAAGTCATGTATTTTGTTCCATTGTCTTGAACGATAAATTCTACATTGCCGTCTTTGTTATAGCTAGGGTGAGATGCTTTATCGGAAATTTTTGAGGCGTCGGTGCCATCGGGGTTGGCAACAAAAGTACCAGTTCTTGACGAATCGACGTAGTTACTGACTCCGTAGGCGATTTTCTTATCGTCTTGGCTGAAATCGTAGCCATATATCTGATCTTCTTTCTCTCCGATTTCGCGTGTCTCACCGGTGACTACGTTTTTAACATTGATTCTTGAACCTTTCGCATCTTTATCTTGCTTGCCGACCCATGCAACATAGGTGCCGTCAGGCGACCAGTTGACAGAGTGGATACTGACATCATCCGACAATTTCTCGAGCCCGGTACCGTCAATCTTGACTATATACAATTTGGGATTATTGGTATCTTCCCTGGTGGACATGAAGGCCACGTATTTTTCCCGTGGTGAGATAGCCGGCGAAAAATCTTCCTTGTCGTCTATCGGCTTTACCAGTTCGACTTGGCCGGTGCCGTCTAAATTACTTTTGTAGATGGCGCGTTTGCCAGAGCGATTACTGACAAACACCACTGTGCCGGTCGGTGTAAGTTCAATTTTCTTCAAATCGGCAGATACTTGAACCGTGGCGTTGTTGTAACCATTGGCGCTGACTGTTACGGAGCCGCTGCTTGGCAGTGAACTCGGGCTCACTTGGCCATCGCTCGATGAGGTAGTGGTGCCAACTTTGGCGCCGGAAATTGGTTTGCCGCTAATTTTATCAACCACCATTAAGGCGGCTGATTGAGTGGTGGTGGTTTTGGCGGCCGGTTTTTTAGTGAACCGCCACACCAGAACCGATAACCCGGCAATTACTACTACTCCCAAGATGATGAGTAGCGTAATTGTCAGCTTAGACATTTTTCTTTTTGAGCGCTTACTGCCCGTCGCATCGACGGTAAGTCGATCGTTTTCCATACCCCTCCTTAGTTAATATTGACTCCATGATACCATTATTTTCTACATAAATTTAGACAGATATTGTGTGCAAGAAACAAAAAAGACCGTCACGAGGACAGTCATTTTGTTTGGCAAAGCCATGAGCTTGTCGAATGGCTCCGCGGGTCGGACTCGAACCGACAACCCTCTCGTTAACAGCGAGACGCTCTACCATTGAGCTACCGCGGAATATTGTCTCCGCGGTATATTTCTTAACCATTGCCCCGATGCTACGATCGGGGTTCCGACTCCACGTCGGAAAGCTACCGCGGAATACTAAATTACACCACTTATTATACCTAATCTTATGATTTTTTCAACCATATCGAACCATTGTCCATATATCCTTGATTTATCTACTGCTCAGGGGTATAATCTGCCTATCGCCGTATTCGAAGTCGAAGGGAGGAAGCTCCATGCCACGACGCTTAACGCGAGACGTAGATGAGATCGTCGGCGAACTTCTTGGAGTCGTCCGAGATCCGATGGAGGCAGCTAGGAGATGGATCGACGCCCAGCTTGACGGGAAAGTACCGATGTATGAGGCAGCCAGGCTACTCCGTGTCAATCCGGCGACTCTGCGCGGGTCGACCATGAAGAAAGGCAAGGACGGCAGGCAGCCGCTCGAAGGTAGCAGGACGGTGGGTGGCCAGCGGTTCACCTCTCTACGCCACGTCATCGCCTTCTTCGAAGAGCGGTACACCGGTCTGTTCCCTGCCGAGCT
>CAYUJF010000071.1:0-2490 GCA_964445015.1 uncultured Candidatus Saccharibacteria bacterium | reverse complement strand
CTTGCTCCTTTCTTTTGTAATCATGCTCCATAACAGCCAAATTCTAGAGGTAGATCTATGTATCTCTAAAATATGGCTGTTATGTTTCGCTTTTCACTTGTTAAAGTGCATAATAAATCAAGACGCTTTTGTCTTGGTTTGTTGTATCTGGAATTATCCAGACAAACCAATAATACTTTAAAAGAAACATTAGTTTGTCTGGATGATAATACTAAATAGTTTCAAGAGAATAAAAATATATTATTAAATCTTAAAACTATCTAATATGATAAAATTATGTAATATTTTACTATAAGATATATAACAGTCAAATAAGAATGATTAATACGCTAATATCAAAGTCAAGTAGTTTAACTATTGCCATTGGTATTAATACTTAACACCTAGCTAAAAATTGTAAGTTAAAAAAAGAAGAGTAGATAAAAAGACGGCTAGAGTCAGGTATTTTGACCGTAGCCGTCACGCGTAGTAGAACAATCTTGATTAATGTGAGAGAAGAGTTTGGTACGGGCTAATCTTGCCGACGTGGGCAATTTCCTCGACCCATTCTTCGAGATCTCTGAGCTTGCCGTTTTCCCGTGCCCAGTCGACTAGAGCCTCGACCAGTCTGTCGGCATTACTATAGCCATAGGTATCGAAATGGCAAAATACCGGATGGCGCTTGATGATGTGGATCAGGTGATCGAGTCCATGAACTGCGGCAACTGCCTGAAGCCCCTTTACCATTTCCCAATTATCCATGTTACTTTCCCTTTCCCTTTCTAAATGTTTCTAGATTTGAGACTTTCCGATATCTGCTGCAGTAAAACGCTAGCGTGGGATTCGTGAAGGATAAATCCCAACAACATACCGATTACCTTACCTAGATCTCCAGATAGTACAACTGAAAAAAAGAGATAAAAACTGGGATACATCATAATCTGAAGGAGTTGTCTTTTTAGGTTGAAGACAAAACTCTGGATAGCCACCGGAAAACTCCTTTCCCAATCAAGATTGTCAATGTACTTAAAAACAGATATTAACAGCGCAAATTACTGTTATTCTGGATATAACAGGGCATTGTACTGCATTTTTATATAAAATCAAAGTTATAGGATGCATTAAAAATATTGTCAAAAACTAATCATTATGTATTAAATACTAAATTAAAAGACCTATATAAATAACTATTGACAATTATTAAACTTAAATTATAATGTCGTTTACTAATTGGCAGTTTGCGGCCAAAAATACGTTTGGCCAGTCAAATTACCATATAGCTCTTTACCAATTTCAGGAAAAATAAACCCAAGTACATAGAAAATGTAGTTGAGGCTACGAGCAGATAGTTGTCTGTTGGTAGCCTCAACTACTGGGACGCCAGTATGATTGAAGGTAATCACAAAGAGAAAGCGAGGTGAGCAACTATGCGAACACATTGCTTTTTGACTACCTTGAACACAAATAAGTAATCTGCGCGGCCCCGGCCACCGACATCGGCACGGCACGAGCTAACCGGTAGGTTGATCGAAATCGCCACGCAAATCGCAGGCGATACCTATCCCGGCACGAACGGCTCGTGAAACAAACGAAAAGGGAATTGAACGAATGCGTCCGCATATAAGACCCCTTCCCCAGCTGTGGGAGAACTGGCGCACTTGCCACGGGCAAGGCCGCCGCGCGGGGTTTGCGGACAGGCATGACACGGCGAGGAGAGCACTCCTGTGCGGCTAAATACGGACCCACCGTTCTGGTAGCGGTCTGGCAAAGGCATGTCCCCATCTTCATCGGATATATCGCACATCACCCTTTGAAAGGAGAGACAAGATGCCCTACCGGCCGGGTCCTGCAACGCAATTCTATTGACCCTACGGCAGTAGACACGCCGCAGGCAGCTAATCGAATATCACCGTTTGACCCCGCGATCGAATCGCTAGGCCGAGGTGTGCACGCCTCAAGGCCGTCTGCCGGATCCGGATAATTTCTGGAAGAATTTTGTCCAGAAGTTATGGCCGATCTGGCGCAATCGGGGAACGGTCGGATACCGCGAAAGCAGCTCGCTGCCTGCGGCACCAACCTTTATGATCATCTGCGCGACGAGCAGTACCTGGGGGAAGGAGCGATCCTTCTGGAATCGCCGACGATGGAGCCTAGGGTGAATCATCTGCTGCATTGGCAGCCACCCTCGCTCGCATATGCCGGCCGCGCGCTCCTTCCCCTCGGGTTTTTCATTTTCCTGAAAAAAATAAAAAAAGGCATTATTTTAAATGCCGTACCTCCTGGGTAGATTGATGGTAAGTTGTGCATATTTTGCACAGCTTGTTTGTACATCAGTTTGTTCTACCCAGGAGGAGTTGTTTTTTTACTCTTCTTTGAATTTTAATTTTTCATTTCATATAAATATTTTTCAACTATCTACTTATTATCTGTTAAAATAATTCTTATATTATTTACATAATTCTATTCCTATATGGCAGTAAACCCTGAAAACATGCAGCGTCTTGGTCTGGA
>CAYUJF010000070.1:0-2541 GCA_964445015.1 uncultured Candidatus Saccharibacteria bacterium | reverse complement strand
ACCCCGAGCAAAGCCGAGGGGTTGAAGGCTTGCCGACCGAAGCCTTGGCGAGGGATGGAGTTGAGATTTGGAACTTAGTTTTCAATGAATTTGTCTTGAAAAACGGCACGTATGAACCAGTTGAGTTAAAAGGAGTAGACACCGGCATGGGTCTGGAGAGGTTGGCGGTGATGATGCAAGGCAAGTCGGATGTTTACCAGACAGATTTGTTAGCGCCGATTATAAAAAAAATCGAAGAAATATCGAATCTAAAATATGGTGACAAACCAGATTCCGAATACGAGGAGTGTTGGGTTGAGACTCGCAAAAATATGCGTATTATCGCCGACCACATCAAAGCAGCGGTTAACTTAGTTGCTGATGGAGTCGAGCCGTCTAATAAAGACCGTGGTTACGTTTTGCGCCGTCTCATCCGCCGCGCCGTTGTAAAAGCCCGTCAACTCGGTATTGAAAATAGTTTTTGTGCCAGTATTGCTTCCGTTGTCATCCCGACCGACGGCGCTAGCAGCGACGAAGTGGAGGGATCCCTCGACTCCGCTCGGGATGACATCAAAAACGTAATCGAAAAAGAAGAGTCGAAATTCAGAAAGACCTTGGAGGGTGCGATTAGAAAATTAGAAATTATCAAAGACATGAAAATTGGAACGCAATGGGAACACGGCAAAATCGATTGGAAGCAAGTAGAAGTTTTTGCTGAAGATTTATTCGATTTATATCAGAAAGACGGTTTGCCCTTGGAGGTCGGTATTGAGGAAGCCAGAAGATTAAATATACCAATTGCTGTAAAAGCGTTCGAAATTGCGGATGTAATGAAAAGGATTGACGAAGTTGAAAAAGATCGTATGAGACAACATCAAGAACTTTCGCGGACAGCGTCGGCGGGTATGTTCAAAGGTGGGCTGGCGGATAACAAAATCGAAACGACTCGTCTTCACACTGCTGCTCACCTGCTATTGGCAGCTCTAAGAGAAGTATTAGGCGAACAAGTTGAACAGAAAGGCTCGAATATCACCGAAGAACGTCTGCGTTTCGATTTTAACCACCCCGACAAATTAACTCCGGAACAACTGGAAAAAGTTGAAAATATTGTCAATGAAAAAATTACAGAGGCATTACCGGTCACCATGCAGGAAATGGAATTGGAAGAAGCTAAGAAATCTGGTGCCACTGGTTCATTTTCGGATCGTTATGGCAATGTAGTGAAGATCTACACTATCGGTGCACAGGAAGATCCGTTTAGCCGTGAAATCTGTGGCGGTCCGCATGTGGAAAATACATCTGAACTCGGCCATTTCAAAATCACAAAAGAAGAGTCCTCAAGTGCCGGCATACGGCGTATAAAAGCAGTATTAGAAGAATAAGAAAATTGTTCTATTTACTCTAATTTCCCTTAGGAAATCTCAATTCCCAAATAAAATGTCGCGTCAGCGACTCTATAATTTTGAGATTTGACATTTGAGATTTGATTTTTTCTATTATAGCTCTGCTATAATAGACTCATATGGGTTTATTCGGATTTGGAAAAAAGAAACAAACCGGCAGCGATAATTATGCCATATCTTTGGATATTGGTACTGAATTTGTTAAGGCGCTGATTTTCAGGGTCGAAAACGGAACGGCCAAAGTGGTTGGGGTCGGTCGACAAAGACAGCGCTTGGCCGACATGCACGGCGGCATGGTAACCGATATTCAGGGGGTAATAAAAAACTGCCAAGGTGCTTTAGGTGAAGCAGCCGAGCAAGCGGGACATCTACCTGACCAAGTAGTCATTGGTATTGCCGGTGAGCTGGTCAAGGGAACAATGACCACCGTGCGCTACATTCGGCCGGAATCTCAAACATCTATTACCTTCGAGGAACTGAAAGAAATTATCGAACAGGTTCAGTCCAAGTCATTCGAACGAGCCAGAAGCCAATTGGCCCTTGAAACAGGACATCAGGAGGTTGATGTCAAACTGGTCAATGCAGCCATTACTGAAGTTGATATTGATGGCTATAAAGTAACTAATCCGCTCGGTTTTCAGGGTAAAGAAGTTGAAGTCGGTATTTTCAATGCTTTTGCGCCTGTGGTTCACCTGGGAGCATTACAAACTATCGCCAGCCAACTTGATTTAGATTTGCTTGCGATAGCGGCTGAACCCTACGCCGTTGCTCGAGTCTTGGGGCCAGACGAAGGGTCGGATTTCAGCGCCATATTTATTGATATTGGTGGCGGTACTACCGACATCGCGGTAGTGCGCCAGGGTGGTGTTGAAGGAACCAAGATGTTTGCTTTGGGGGGCCGTGCTTTTACCAAAAGGATTTCAAACGAATTAGGGCTTTCGTTTACTGAAGCGGAAAGAATGAAATTAAAATATTCAGCCGGCAAGTTAACCGATAAAGAAAAACACGGCGTTTACAATGCGGTTTCATCTGATTGCGCGGTGTGGTTTGCTGGGGTAGAGTTAACTTTGAGTGATTTCGGAGGTATAGATTTATTGCCAAGCAGAATCTTTCTCTGCGGAGGAGGTAGCAAACTGCCCGATATTAAAAAAACGTTGGA
>CAYUJF010000069.1:0-2644 GCA_964445015.1 uncultured Candidatus Saccharibacteria bacterium | reverse complement strand
GTCTCTCAGATACCGGTCTTTTTACCACCATGGATAATTTCATTTCCCAACCGATGTATTTGATCACCGGTTCCATTTCAACTGTCTCGTTACCGGTTTTAGCGAAAGTTGATTCAAAAAATCTCGCGGCGGCATCGCTTAAAATCAGCCGCGCGCTGCTCCTTATCAGCGCCCCGATTTTTATTCTGCTTTGGATATTCCCCAAAGAAATTATAATGCTTACCATCGGTGCCAAGTGGACCGACGGCGCGACAATACTGCAGTTGCTGATGGTGGCGGTTTTCATCAATATCGCCGTCAGCCCAATAAGTTCTTTATTTGCCATTCGCAATAAACCGCATCAGCTTTTCTATTGGAATTTGATTCTTTTAGTCGGCAATATCGCAGCTCTCATTATCGGCAGTCGATACGGACTAATCATGGCGGTTTTACTCTTTGCCATTTTCAACACAATAATGCGTCTGGCGCTACAGGTTATGACCGGCCGATTGCTCAAGGTCGGCGCCTTATATTTCTTGAAAGTCTATTTAGAATATTTAAAACTCTGGCTGCCACTGGTTGCAATATGCATTATCGCTAAAACCGTGATACATTATGAGTGGGTAATGATACCGATGGTTTTTGTTGTGTTGTTTATTTATTGCTTCACAGTCAAACTGTTTCATCCTCATATAATCAGGGAAATAAAAAGCATACTGCCCATCTTCAAATAACATAAAAGAGAATCGAAAAAATGATTAAAAATAAAAAAATATTTATTACCGGCGGGGCAGGGTTTATAGGTTCGACTTTGGCAAAAAAAATGGTTGGCAGAAATAAAATCACCCTGTACGACAATCTCACGCGCGATACCTTGAAACATACGACACTCCTGAAGAATAAAAACATTGAGTTTGTGACCGGAGACATCCTTGACCTTTCGTCTTTGACACAAGCGATGAAGGGCACCAACATAGTCGTTCATGCCGCTGCAATAGCAGGTATCGACACGGTTATTAAAAATCCGGTGAAAACGATGCAGGTCAACATGATCGGCACATCCAATGTTCTGCAGGCGGCCAAAGAGAATAAGGTCGACAGTCGTGTGTTGGAATTTTCTACTTCGGAAATTTTTGGTTCTATGGCGTATCGCGTGGACGAAGATGCGAATACGATTACTGGTTCAGCCGGTGAAGCTCGTTGGGTATACGCTGTCAGCAAATTAGCAGGAGAGCATCTGGCACATTCATATTACACACAATACGGTTTGCCAGTCGTCACTATCCGTCCCTTTAATATTTATGGCCCCGGCCAAACCGGAGAAGGCGCTATTCAAATTTTTATTCAAAAGGCATTAAGCAACGAAGATATATTTATTTATGGTGACGGTACCCAAATCCGAGCTTGGTGTTATATTGACGATATGATTGACGGCCTAATGTTGGCGTTGGAAAGATCGAAGGCAGTTGGCGAATCATTTAACATTGGCAATTCACGGACCGTAACGACCATATATGGCTTGGCCCAAACGGTCTGCCGCATATTACACTCCAAATCAAGAATTATTTTTAAGAAGCCTCTTTCGGCCGATATCGAGCTAAGGATTCCCGAAACGAAAAAAGCGTATGATATTTTGGGATTTAAAGCCAAAACCGACTTGGAAGATGGGATAAAAAAAACAGCCGGGTGGTACAAAAAACATTCTATATGATTAACTTAGCCAGTCCGGATATCCGAGCAAGTGATATAAATAAAATTTCAGCTGTGCTTAAGAGTGGCAAATTGGTGCAGGGAGAAAATGTCGCTGCCTTTGAAAAAGATTTACAGGATTTCACTAAATTACCTTACGCCACCGTTGTCTCATCTGGTACCGCGGCCTTACACACGGCAATATTGGCTCTTGAATTGCCTAAAAATTCGGGGGTTATTGTGCCAGCCTTCACATTTCCCGCTACAGCTAATGTGATTGAGAATATTGGCTGCCATACTATTCTTTGCGATGTCGATAAGAAAAGTTATGTCGCAACTCCGGAAATTATTGAACAAACCATTCGACATAATAAAAATAACAATATCCGAGCAATTATAGTTGTCGATGAGTTTGGTTATCCGGCAGAAATAAAAAGGATCGCAAGGATCGCAAAGAAATATCACCTCAAGCTAATAGAAGATGCAGCCTGCGCTCTCGGATCTCGAGCTGACAACCATTCGGTCGGGTACTATAGCGACATGGTCTGCTTTTCCTTTCATCCAAGAAAAGCTATTACCACTGGTGAAGGAGGGGCCATACTGACGCGTTCTAAAACATTTGATAAAAAACATAAACTATTACGCAATCACGGCATGGACCCAAGCCAAAATAACGACTTTGTTATAGCTGGTTTAAATTATCGTATGACAGATTTTCAAGCAGTCTTGGGAGGAGAACAGCTCAAACGCTTTAATAATGAGTTACGAAAAAGAAAAAGGCTTGTGAAGACATATTTCAATAATCTGAAAAATCAAGATAAAATTACATTACCTGCTTTAAACGCTGGTCATTCTTGGCAAAGTTTTATGATTGTACTAGATTCAAATGTTGATCGCTCAAAATTCATTGCGCACCTTCTGAAAAAAGGTATCCAGACCAACTACGGCGCACAAGCCCTGAATTGTCTGGGTTATT
>CAYUJF010000068.1:342-2708 GCA_964445015.1 uncultured Candidatus Saccharibacteria bacterium | reverse complement strand
GTCCGATTCGAGCTTTTTCAAGAGTCTTTTCGATGATTTCGAAGGTCAGACCATCAAGTTTGATATCGAGCTGGATTGCGGTAATGCCGTCTTTGGTACCAGCAACCTTAAAGTCCATGTCACCGCCAAAGTCTTCTAAGCCCTGCAGGTCCGTTAGAATTCGGAACTGCGAACCGTCTTCACTAGTGACCAATCCCATGGCAATGCCGGAAACCGGCTTCTTAATCGGAACGCCAGCGTCCATCAGCGCCAGAGTAGAACCGCAAGTGGCCGCCATACTACTTGAACCGTTGGATGATAATATTTCGCTGACAAGCCGAATGGTATATGGAAACTTCTCGTGGTCGGGCAGAACCGGCACCAGAGCTCGTTCCGCCAGTGCACCATGGCCAATTTCTCTTCTTGACGCTCCCCTTAAAGGCTTAGCTTCACCGGTAGAAAACGGAGGAAAGTTGTAATGATGCATGTACCACTTGGTTCCTTCGCGCTCCATAGTGTCGATAAACTGTTCTGCGCCGGGAGCACCAAGAGTCGCCAGGGTTAGGGCCTGTGTTTGACCACGAGTAAATAATCCCGAACCATGGGTTCTCGGCAAGAGACCAACTTCAACTGATATCGGCCTGATTTCATCTTCCTTGCGACCGTCTGGTCTATTACCCTCTTCAAGAATAATGTTACGCACTTCCTTTTGGAGCATTTCATCAAAAGCCTTCGAAAGATCGCTCTGCTTGAATTGACCTTCGAATTTGAGACGGATATCTTCTTGAAGTTTTTCCCACTGAGCTTCACGTTCTTGCTGTTCTGCGATGGATAGGGACCTTCTGATTTGATCGCCAACATACTCTTTGACGGCCGCCATAATCGGATCTGGAGCTTCGTCGAAGGCAATACGGGTTTTGGCGGCAAATTGCTTTTGGGCTTCGGCAATCGGTTTAATAGCCTCGTGTGCTGTTTGAATGGCCTTGAACATGACGTCTTCAGCAATTTCGCCGGCGCCCGCTTCAAGCATGGATACTTTTTCAGTCGTACCCGCCACTACGAGGTCGAGGGTCGATTCTTTTAGCTGGTCGCGAGTTGGGTTAATGACCAATTCATTATTAATCAAGCCAACTCGCACAGCCGCTACCGGTCCTTTAAAGGGCGCCGGCGACTGCATGACTGCCGCTGAAGCGGCAACTACCGCTAATACATCAGGGTCATTTTGGCCATCGTACGATAGTACTGTAATAATGACCTGAACATCGTGACGGAAATTCTTGGGGAAAAGAGGTCGTAGTGGCCGGTCAATCAAACGACTGGCTAAAATAGCATCGTCGGAGGGTCTGCCTTCGCGTTTAATAAACCGACTGCCGGAAATTTTACCGGCGGCATAAAACTTTTCTTCATAATCAACCAAGAGCGGGAAGAAATCAGCGGTTTCATTGGGTTTGGGTGATACAACGCAAGTAGCTAAAACAACCGTATCACCAAGCCGGGCCGTGATCGCGCCGTCGGCCTGACCGGCAAACTTGCCGGTTTCGAAAGTTATTTCCTTATCACCAACCTTAACCGATGCTTTGCCGGGTGTTTTTTCTTCTGTCGGAATATCTATCGTCTCCTCAGGCTTGTCCGACACTTCACTGCCAAGTTCATTCATTGGCACAACCAAACCATCCTCTGACTGAGGGATATCACTAATAGGGTCCATATTGTCCTTTCTTATTAGACTAGGAAAGGATCAGGGCGAGAAGTCTTTTGGCGACTTCCTTGCTCCGACCCTTTCACCGTTACTCTATATCAATTCGACCAATTTGTAAATGTCGTTGTCAATATTGTCCACGGCCATATGCCTCAACGTTGCCGCGTAAGCTCTCGAGGTATTTTTGTTTACGCCAAGCTTGGATGATGATTATAATTACGATCACAGGAATTATTAGTGCCAACCACCACAGCGAGAAGGTAAAGCCCATAATCCCCACGACGGCACGGCTGGCAAAGATATCTTGAATAACCGAGAGGGGCGTATGACGATTCAAATTATCGATACCGTAGTACTGAAATCTGTGGTTTCCCGGTTCCAGATCTTTTAGATAATAGATGTTATCGTTCGCGGCTAATTCTTGAGTAGGTACCAAGTCGTAAATGTTGCCATCGATCACAATTACTATCACAGCGATAGACGGATCATAATATATTGGTATTTTAATGGCTCCGTAAGCGGGTACTGTTTTGGGCACAGTGATTTCAGGCAAATACTGTTGGCTGATGGCGGCGAAAGCGGCCGGGGTAGTAGTAACCGATACAACTTCGGAGTCGGTACCTCGAAACGATGTCGACCGTCTTGTTGTGGTACCGCTGCTGCCAGAGGTTGTATCTGAGGAAGATGT
>CAYUJF010000068.1:0-332 GCA_964445015.1 uncultured Candidatus Saccharibacteria bacterium | reverse complement strand
CTGGAGTCGTTGGAGTAACCGGGCCACATGATCCGAAGTCCCAGTTGGTATTATTACCTAGATTTTCATTAGTACAGTCAGAAGCGTCAATTTGCGACCCTCCGGAGGCATTCGAATCTGAAACAGAAAGATAACTGACCTGGGGATTGCCGGTTGTATTAAGGAGCCACTCAGTACCGGGCGAGGTACTTTCCAAGTGAATATTGTTGTTCGTCTCTCCAGCTAAAGAGATATTTGTAATATTGAAAGCAGAACCAGCCTTGAAAACCAGACGCGAATTATTGGCACTGTCGACAAGTGTGCCGATACTACAATTCTGGGTAAACTCAATT
>CAYUJF010000067.1:0-2750 GCA_964445015.1 uncultured Candidatus Saccharibacteria bacterium | reverse complement strand
ATGGGTAGTACCGTTTCGCTTGGTGCTTTGCCGAGGTCTCTGTATGCCACCCCGTCGGCGTCCATAAGGTAATAATGACCTTGTCTCAGCCAAACCAACGCCTCGCTTCTCTCTTCGGTTTTCACACGCAGTGTATCTGGCAAGCCTCGGTATATTTTCATATTCTTAACAGACGGCTGTTCTTTCTGGATACTGGCAATGAGTTGGCTGGTACGGACCAAAAAGATGTTTCTGCCTTTAAGGGCTTCTATACGCGCCTTGACCGAAGAGCTCGGCTCCTCTTCGTATGTGACTGTGGTGATATTAAACATGCTTGAAAAAAATAGCCACCACGCCAACGCACCACAGATGTATACTACAAAAACAAAAGATAGCCGGCCGTAATTTATTTCCCACTCCTTCTTTTTGGGTGGCGTTTTTTGCTCAATTAAAATCTGAGATGAGCCGTGACTTGGTGCTTTTTTCCCATGGTCTGATTGTGAGTAAAAATCTAAAGGCATATATAAAAAATAAAAAATGTCTAATGTCAAAATTACCTATTTCGATCAACCATCCTGCCCGTCAGTGCATATGAAACTTTGTATATATCAGTGGCGCCCATGGTGATAATGATACCATTTGGTTCTATCGTGTTTCTAATATGTCTTTCGATATTCTCATATGGCAGTGGAACAAATTCGGCTTTGCCCGGAGCTTGCTGATTAATTTTTTCGGCGATACCCGCAGCTGAAATGTCATCTTGCTTTTCTCTGCCGGCTACTTCGTAAATGTCGGTTATTATCACCCTATCAGCAAAAGACAGACTCGTGACAAACTCATTGAAGAAAGCCCTAGTTCGACTGATTTGATGTGGCTGGAATATTAAGAATATTTTTTCTTCAGGATATTTCTGCTTAATGGCATCCAGCACTGTCTTAATTTCCGTTGGATGATGGCCATAGTCATCATAGACCGGATTTCCATTGAGCTCGCCAACATATTCCATTCTTCGTTTCGCACCTTGAAATTTTTTGAGTATCTCCCACGATGTCTGCTTATCAAGACCAAGAGCTTCGCATGCTGCAACAGCCAATGACGCGTCAAGATAATTATGTTTGCCAAAAAACTGATATTGCTGCCAGTCGATATTATTTACAATGCCGGTTTTGACCAACTTAATGTCCGTTCGTATTTCTTGAGCGCCCTGAGCAACTTTTTGGACAACTGGCTGCGGGCTAATCACCAGCGTTGAATCAAAACGGCTGTCAAGCACAAAATCAGCAAAAGCTTTTTCTATCTCTCTTAGCCCCCCCTTGAAGTAATCGAGATGTTCTTCCTCTATATTTGTAACCACCATGACGTCTGACTTCAAATCACAAAATGACCTATCGTACTCACACGCTTCAACCACCGCAACATACCCCTTTCCCCAACCGGCTGCACCGATGCCTTTAAAGCTTCTATCTTCCGGCACTCCGATTAGATATTTAGGGTTATATCCGGCTTGGCTGAGAATAAAAGTCACCATACTTGTAACGGTTGATTTGCCGTGCATACCACTAATTGCAACAACTTTATTGGCATTAAAGAGTTTCGATATAAAGACTGATCGTTTATACGTTGGGATTTCCAGTTCTTTAGCTTTTTCAATTTCTACATAGCCAGGAGCGCTTTTATCTGACGCCGCCGAACTATACACCACCACATCAATTCTTTTAGTAATATTTGCCGCGCTATGGCCAGCGATAACCAAGTCGGAACCGGTCACACGGTGACCTTGCTGGCCAAGAATTTTTGCAATACCCGCCATTGATACTCCCTTTAGTCCCACGATATGGATATTGCGCGGCCGCGATAGATACGCCTTGTCTAGCATTTCGCTGAGCACTGTGCCAATTTCAGCCACTGCGTCTTTAGGCATTATCAAGCTTGTTGATTGGGCATCTCCCGACGATCCACTAATACCCGTCTTGACCATTTGCAATAGTTTATCTGGCGTTAGTTCTTTTTCATCAAGTACCTTGATCCACGGAAACTCCCGAGACATATATATGGCGTTTAAACGCTGGTGATCACCTGCCGATTCCGGCAAGGGGATGACAATTGACAGCGTTTCGCAATAAACCATTTCCCAGAGACTGGTTGCGCCAGCCCGCCCAATAATCAATTTGGCGCTACTTGTTAACTCAGGCAAATTATCGGTCTCATTAAGTATTTGAATTTTCTTGCGTGTTTCTTCTGGCAACTTACTGTGCAATGCGCGAAGTCTCTTATAATCGTATGTCCCGCTGACATGAACGACTTCTGAAAGCTCGGTGAGTTTTGTCCAAATTTCCTCGGCACATCGATTTATTCTGACGGAGCCCTGACTGCCTCCAAAAATAACAATTTTATTTTTGGCTTTTCTACCGCTCGACTCAAAATACCCCGGGTGTATTGGCATGCCGACGTAACGAGTAAATTTGTTTTTGACATCGTTATACTCTTTGGCTGGAAAAGCAGTCAGGACCAAACCTCCTCTATCAAGAAGCCATCTGTTGGCTTTACCCATGACAATGTCAGATTCATGCGATACAACTGGAATACCAAGAACTCGAGCGGCTGCTGCCGTCGGCACCATACCATATCCACCTTTGCCAAAAACAAAAGCGGGCTTTATGACCCACAACCAGAAAAAGGCCTTTATAAAACCTATTGGTATTAAAAGAATATCCCAGAGGTTGAGTAGCGTGAAATAATTCCTTCTCTTGCCACTTGGAATATTAAATTGC
>CAYUJF010000066.1:0-2764 GCA_964445015.1 uncultured Candidatus Saccharibacteria bacterium | reverse complement strand
AAAATATTCCTCAGACAGATCGTTGCGAAGAATAAAAACCCAGAAGAGGTTGAATTAAGCTTTTATTATCTGTTAGATCATCAAGAATGGTCAAAAACATTCGATTCTTTTAGGGTCAGGAGAGAAATGTTTTGCAAGTGGCTAAACAACAAAAAATAATACTACTTTATGACTAATATAAGAGATACCAAGAATCTTAAATTAGAGAGTTCGATATGGGGTGTCGCAGGGAAAGACAAGAACTATGAATATTGTCGGGTCTCAAGTCATTATAGCGAATTGCGAAACTGGGTAGATGAATTATTCACTAAAAATAATCTTGCGAGATTTCTAGACCCAGGTTTCCTTCATGAACTCAGAAATAACGATTTCTATGCCAGATTGTGGGAGCTTGAATTAGCTGGATGGTTTCATCATGCTAAATTCAAAATGATTCCAACGAATGGTACCGGTCCTGATTTTTGCATTGAATTATCTGATGGCCGAAAAGTATGGGTCGAGGCTGTACTCTCAAGGCCAAATGAGACTTTAACCAAAAAAGATCTTGAGATCTATCAAGAGAAGCTGAAAGCCTATGAAGTCCCCCAGCAAGAAATAGCACTTATGTATACCTCGAGCTTGGCGAGAAAGGCTGTGGAAATAAAAAAGAAGTATTGCTCGCAAATCGGAAAATCTGATTATATCCTGATAGCTGTTTCAGCATTTACGCTCCCTAATATTTGGTCAGATATCGATCTATTTATGCCATCTGTTCTACCAATCGAATTCGGAATCGCTTATTTTAATAAAGATGGCTCCGAGCTTGATGATACACCAAGACCGACGCATACTACAAAGAGAGAATATGTTAAACCTAGCGGAGAAACTGTACCAAAGGAATTTCTTTACCCCGGAAGCTACTTCCCGTATATCGACGGGGTTCTCTTCTCGGAAGCTTCCAATTTGCAACAATTGCTCGGAACTCAATCTTCGAGTTTTAGTGAGTCAACGAAAAGACCGCATCTTTTTCAGAATTACGCAGGTAAAATAATATCTGAAGAGTTCACCCAAAGCTTTTATTATCACCGGTTTGACGATACCGGAAAACTTTTATCTATTAATATTGTCGAGCCCACAATATAATCGTTACAATATCATTGCCCACTCAATTCAACAGATTGAGAATGCGCTTCTTTCCCGCTGGTTGTTTCGTAGAAAACGATCCCCGTTTGTTGATGAATGTGCAAAAAGTCATTCGATCATAATAACTGGTAAACCACACCGAAACCGGGGGAGCATCTACAACTAGTGCATAACCAAAACAAAATATTCCATAGTAATCTTGCGGTTCAAAATATTCCATGTAGGGCAAGAATGGTTTAATATTTTCATTCCATCCCAAGAATGTCTTCATTTCATACTTATCATCGATTAATTGATTATGAAGTGTGAACATCAAACCCCTCACAGTTTTTTCAACCACCCTATAAAGCCGGTCCCAGTCTTGCTTTGAAACATGTTGGGCAGTGGCCTTCTGACCAGTATATATACCTGATGGTGTCTCTATATTTACCAAGCTCATATTATCGAACATTTTTTTTGCAAGTGCGGGCCTTTTCTCAAGCTGTCTTTTGATACTGGTATCAAAAACTGTCCTCGCTTTGTCGGACCAATCTAGCGAGATTCCAGCAATAAACAATCGAAAAAATTCTTCGTCTGAGCTTAGAGCTAAATTACATTCGTGACACGACGGCACTTTGATAAGAGACAACCCCTTTCCTTTATCCGGAAACAAGTTTCGACAAATAACATGATCCTTGTCGGTAGGGGGTTTAAAACAGTAAATGCATTTCTCTCCCCGCTGATTCTGTATTCTAATCTGTTTATGTGTGTTCATTGTGCGTTGATCCGTTAGGGGCGATGTTGCTGCTTATATATTTTTACATGAAATATGTTAAAGTACCAGCCATTCGATAATTGGTTTTATGCTTCCATTAGGTTCGGAATTTTGATATACTCAATCTCGGTTAGGAAGTAGTTTCGAATATCATCTACTACCTGACCCCATGCCCCTGTAGCTTCGGCCCACGGCCGATCAGCCTCGGGCTGACAATGGATATATCCAATATGCCCCTGTAGCTCAATGGATAGAGCAAGACGGTTCTAACGTCAAGGTTGGGGGTTCGAGTCCCTCCAGGGGTACCAGAAACAAAAGGAGCTGATACAACACTTTGTAGCAGCTCTTTTTGTTTATTTTGAATAATTTGACAAAAATATATTTGCGCATAATGTTAAAACTACAAATTATTAATTGGCAAACGCAATCCCGTACCATACGGTACAGGAGGGAAGTGCGGTGACCCGCCTCGAGTACGAGTCGAGGCAGGAATTCCGCTACAGTCCCGCTACTGTAATGTCCCGAGTGAGCCGAAAGGCGAATCGAAGGAACGAGTCAGAAAACCAGTTTGCCATCCCGCCTACACAAGGAAGTAGAGCGGCAACCCGAGGAGGATTATGCGATCGGTATATAAGATTATTGGAGTACTTATTGTAAGTGCTCTTTTTGTTTTATCGGCCAAGCCTGTCTGGGCGGCTGATAACAGTTCTACGAAATCGCTTGATTATTTAGCACGTCACATCGACTCGACGGGCGGTGTTTTTGAAGAGGGCGGAACCGATCCGACAGGCTTACTGAGTGCTTGGACGGCAGTTGCTTTCGCCTCAGCCGACTATGACCCAAGTAGCATTAACGGCAAAAGCATTGTTGAGTATGTCGAAAAAGATG
>CAYUJF010000065.1:2516-2814 GCA_964445015.1 uncultured Candidatus Saccharibacteria bacterium | reverse complement strand
TTGCGGCTGTTGGCTGAAAGACGTCGCCATAGAGCCTTGCCCCGCAGGAGCCGCTCCCGTGGTTTGCTGGACTACTGTGGCATCGGCCAGAGTCTCGGCATTCTGTAGCTTCTCACGTAAACTCTGGGTGATGTTATAACTCGAATAAAGCAGTTCGATGATTTGTTCGGTGGTCAGGGTGACACTCTTAAGCCCCATTGCCGCCAAGCCTTGTTCAACAACGTCAACTCTTTTACTGAGCTCGTCTTTTATTTTTTGAAACTCGGCGATGGAAACCTGCAAGTTGCCATTTTTGGGC
>CAYUJF010000065.1:0-2506 GCA_964445015.1 uncultured Candidatus Saccharibacteria bacterium | reverse complement strand
CGCGCTTGATATCCATTTTTTGGTAGGGTACAACAACAAAAAACTTCTTGTCCATAATATTTGCTACAGATATCAGACGAGTAATAAAATCGATATATTCTTGTGTCTGGTAACGAATCAATTCGTTTGATTGTTGGAAAATCTGCTGTTTTAGATTGGCGATATATTGGCCTAAGTCAATTTGGCGTGACTGAATTAATATCTGAACTGGGAAGGTTAACGAATTTAAGAACGATTGATAGGCGTAGACAATGGCGTTTTGTTCATCTTCGTTCTTGAGGCCAAAGTTAATTGAACTTACGAGTACTATTTGGCGAAAATTTCCATCTTTCAGTACCAGCACGTCTTGGAAGACGGCGGTGAAGGGTAGGTGTTGTTGGGTTGATAATTTCTTTGGATCAGCCATTTGATTTATTGTTGTTTAATTGCGGATGGAACTTGCCCCGCGATCATTTGTCCTTGACTCGATGCGGGTTGATTCTGGTTAGTTACACCCATGTTACCGGCAGAGTATTCCAGGTTTCGAGCGATATCGTCGAGCGCCGCTTTTTTCTGAGCATCGTTGGAGGTTGATGCACCCTGCTTAACTGGTGTTGAAATGACCAACTTTGGTACCTCGTAGCCTCGTTGCCAAATTCTTTTCTTGGGTGCAAACACAAACGATGCCATATTTTTTAGAAAATATTCAAATGGTCGATCGTTGATTTTAACGAAAGTCAGTGCCAATGCCAGAAGGCCTATCGGCAAACCTATTAAAATTGTATATATCGCTCCATTTTGATAACTCGATAATGCTTGGTAGATAGCGTAAATCAAAAGTCCGGCACCCATAAGGTAGGCGAATTGTTTCATGGTGAAAGGTCCGACAACCTTATCTTCCATGTCGATATTTTGTGGAACCTTATATTGTTGGGCCATAGGAAGGATTCATGATTAATGATTCAAGAATGATTCAAAAGGCGCTTTTTTGAGGCTGAAATTAATCCTTGCAACAAACGATGTGCCACATCGACTTGTCTATTAAAAATCTCAACTTGCCTGACTCTTAAATAACCAATATCTTTAGCGATTAATATCTGATTTTTTACTTCAATCAGTGAACCTTGCGCTTGATAATAAAATTGAATTTTCTCTTTATAGCCCTGTCGTCCAAATCCCTCGGCGATGTTGGATGTAATAGAAACCGAGGCTCTTCTGATTTGATTTGTCAAAGAAAACATCTCTGATCTCGGAAAGTCGTCGGTTAGTTTATAAATAAGAACCACCAGCTTATGGCATTCCTGCCAGGATATTAAATCTGTGAATTCCCTTATCTTGTTATCACCATTCATAAATCATGAATCTTGAATCATGAATCGTGGACCCAAATCTATTATACCAAACCAGCGCACCAGTGGCCTGGCGGTTACACGAGGAGTATTCGTTAGACCGTCGCGTCAATGGGTGGCTGGGTATTTGTTGCAGGATGAGATTGACCAGGAACTGGCAGTTTTTGCTCGAGTTCAAACTTCCTTATTTTTGCTTCGATTCTGTCGAGCTTGGCACCTATTTTCTTGTCTGAAATATTTGATTCGTCGCGCATTTCACCAAAAAATTCATCGACTTTTTGATTATTTTCGTTAGGTTGATTTTTGAAAGTCTCAATCGTTTCCATGGCGACGGCGATATCAAAGAGCACACTTTTAGGTGTTTTTTCTGCTTGTACAGCCTGAGTCCATCTGTCTTTTACGGAATCTTCAATGGGAAGCAGTTTAATAAGCTCAAGAATTTTTTCTTTTTGACTGTCGTTGAGCACTATCATATTTTTCCTCCTGCAGGTACAGAAACGGGTTTTTCGTTAGTGCCGGTTACGAGCCATCTAAGGAATTTTTCGAATCCAGACTTCTGAGGCAGATAGCTTTCCGGGAAGGAGCCTGATTCTCCCCATGAAGACGACCCTGCGCCAAACAATCTGCCGACTTTCTCCTCGTAACCACGGCTCCATGAATCGAAATCAGCCAGTATTTCTTCGTCGGTTTTAGACCCTGCTATTTCGGGAATTCCGGCTTGAATATCGACTTCGGAAACGGCCGGGATGGTAATGCCGGCGCCGCCGGCGATAAGACGCAGTGATTTAGAATATTCGATTAAAAGAGCTTTTTGCATTTCAATAAGTCCTGGTAACTCGACCATTTCCGGTTCAATATCTGTCATAAGATCGTGGAGAGAAATAGCTAAGGCTGGTCTGGTTTCGGCCAAGGCACGGTAGCGCTGCAATTTCTCCTCGAGCTCACTATATCTTTTTTCGTAATTATCAAGCCTCTCTTTGGCTAGACGGATATCTGTACGGAGCCTGTCCGATTCTTGCTGCAATCGACTTTTGCTCCACCATTCGATAACTGATCTCTTAAACCCAGCTCTACCAGCTAGGCGTGCCGCGCTTGTATCGAGATATTGCCTCATCTCTCTGTTTACAAACCGTTCTGTTTTATCGCGCCGAGCTTTAATGGCTTCTGCGATGATGGCT
>CAYUJF010000064.1:0-2981 GCA_964445015.1 uncultured Candidatus Saccharibacteria bacterium | reverse complement strand
CTAAAAGTTTGCTGTAATTTTACCGAACCATCAGCATTGAACACTTTATAATAAAATATCGCTTTGGAACCCTCGTGGCCCCTTTCAACCTGCTTGGTTGTGCCGGGTTCGAGACTTGGGTCATCGGTGTAAATTGTTTCGCCCGGTGGAGTAACGTCGTAAACTTCAGGATCACTTATTTGCACCGAACGCCCGTCTCTGGTTCCAAAGAAGTCAAATGTAATTTGATTGCCAGAGACACTCGATTGAATAAGAATATGATTGGCCGTATTGTTAACAAACTTCAAATCGGGCCGAGGTGAGTAAATTGTGGCATCCATCCCAATAGGCGGCTCGTAATAGGAGACGCGATAAGAATGATTTGCTCTCTCGGTAATCTCGAGTCCTGAACGCATCGCAGCCCTAAATAAGGTGGTTGATACCTGACACAGCCCACCGCCAAATTCAGGAATCGTTTTATCTTCTTTTATAACAAGTTCCGGCAAGTAGCCCGATGAGCCGTCGATTCTGCCCAAGTGTCCGACGGTTGAAAAGGTTTCTCCTGGCGCAATGATTATGCCGCTTAAGTACTGAGCACCATTTTTGATGTTATGAACGCGGTTACTCGGACTATTGCCGAAGCTGGTCGTGGCCGTACCAATGAGTTCCTTAATCCCAAGTTTTTCCGCTGCGCCAATAAGATTTTCATTGATTTTCGCCTGCTGCGTTTTAAGTTCAAAGGCAAGGGTGCGGTTGGCATCTTTATTTTCTAATGTTTTGATTATTTCCGGGACTGCTTTATCAGTATCAAAAGTTTTGCCGTCAACTGAATTTGTAATGGCAGTCATTTTTCCGCCGGAAAAAGAAAATTTGGCATCGCGTGGCTGGACATTAACGCTTGGCGCCACTGAATCGTCTAAATATTCTCTGACCTTATCTGCATTGAAAGAAACGTATTTTTCTTTTTTGCCATCGCTAATTCTAACTTCAATCCACTTGCCTAATTTATTGGGGTAAACCGTAAATGTTTCATTGCCGACTTCAATTTTAAGGGCGTCTTTAACCAAGTCCTTGGCAGATTGTACTAAAGCCTCGGCATCTGCCTTGGTAATACTTGGTCCCGTCTTTTGGCGGTCGACCACCAAGTCAGGCAAGGTAAAGTGCAGGAAGGAGGTCAATATTCTGTCGTACAGTTCCTTCTGGTCAATAATTCGGCCATCCTTGGAGTCGCTGACTGTTGCCTCACCATTTTCAACTTCAATATTGGCATTTTGCACCGGTTCATCTACTTCAGCCGCGGTTTTATTTATCCAACCTTCCAGAGCGGTCGGAGCACTTTCCAAGTCAGGTTTTATTCGATGAGGCACAACGAGCACCTGAAAACAACGCCAATACGACAACCACTTCTTATCTTCGTGGCCGAAGGAGTAGGCGCTTTCAACCGATTTATCAACGTTATAATTGAGTCCAAGATTATCAGTACTTTCTTCGAATGTCTTGTCTTCGACTCTGATCTTAACCCTGCCTTCCGATGGGCCTTTGGCCGCGTCGTTCAACTTATCTTTGGCTTTTTGCACCGAGAGCCCGCCAACCGATACCCCACCGATTTCAATATTGGGCAATATCTTTCGCTCGAAGGCATTAACGTACAGAACAAAAACGCCGGCCAAAACTAACAGTCCCGCAACAATACCGACTACGAGTGCGACGGTTCGATATTTTCTATGCTTTTTTTTGACCACCGTTTTGGGGCGTTTTTTCATCTGGGTTTAATATTTCATCAAGGAGAGCCTTGGCGATGTCTTTTTTTCTTTTTATCGATTGCTCCTCTTTGACAACCTCAATGACCAGAATGTCACCAAGGTTAATATCTTTCGGAAGCAATTTATTCGACAAAGCTACTTCGCCGCCGCTCTCAATATCAAACAAAACCTTTCCCAACTCTTTTCTTTTGACAGTGATTTTCGCTTCGGCCACTTTATCGCCCTATATAATAAACGGGATGATAAGCAATGCTACAATATTTAAGATTTTGATCATTGGGTTGATGGCTGGACCGGCAGTATCTTTATACGGGTCACCGACAGTATCGCCAGTTACAGCTGCCTGGTGGGCGAATGATCCCTTGCCACCATGATTGCCTTCTTCGATATGTTTCTTGGCATTATCCCACGCAGCTCCGCCAGCTGTCATAGAGATAGCAACGAATAGTCCAGTGACAATAGCTCCAACCAACATTCCACCAAGCGCCACCGGACCGAGTAACCAGCCTACTAAAACGGGCGTAAGAACTGGAATAAGGGCCGGTAGAATCATTTGTTTGAGCGCCGCTTGGGTCACAATGGCAACCGCCTTGGAGTAATCAGGCTTGGCAGTACCAGCCATAATTCCCTTGATAGTCTTAAACTGTCGGCGTACTTCTTCCACCACCGCGCCAGCCGCTTTTCCAACCGCTTCCATACACATTGAACCGAACAGGTATGGCAGCAGGCCACCGATAAAGAGTCCGATAATCACTTTGGGGTCAGACAGGGCGAAATTAAGACCTGTAACTCCGCTTGAGGATAATTCCTCAATGTATGCTGCGAACAGAACCATTGCCGCTAAACCGGCTGAAGCGATGGCATAACCCTTGGTAACAGCCTTGGTGGTGTTACCAATGGCGTCGAGTGGATCAGTCACTTTTTTGCGGACATCTTCAGGTAATCCCGCCATTTCAGCGATACCACCAGCATTGTCGGTAATCGGACCGAAGGCATCGATGGCAATAATAATACCAGTCATCGAAAGCATACTGAAAGCCGCAGCAGCGATACCGTAGAGCCCTGCAAACTGATACGCGACGCCGATACCGGCGGCGATAACAAGCACCGGCAAAGCAGTCGCTTTCATTCCGACGGCCAGTCCGGCGATGATATTTGTACCATGGCCGGTGGTACTGGCTTGAGCGATACCTTTAACCGGACCAAACTTACCCGAAGTAAAGAACACGGTAATTATCA
>CAYUJF010000063.1:0-3088 GCA_964445015.1 uncultured Candidatus Saccharibacteria bacterium | reverse complement strand
AATCGGCTCAATATATTAACCAGCGAGATTTACCGGGTAATGCGATTGGTGGTGTTGCGGTTGGCGAATCAAGAGCCGATGTCTGGAAGGCTGTCGAGTGGTCAGTTCCGTATCTCGACCCAAATAAACCAAGATATTTAATGGGGGTTGGGGAACCCGCCGATATGATCGAGGCTGTCAAGCGAGGTTGTGATATGTTCGACTGTGTTTTACCCACACGTCTTGGACGTCATGGTGTTGTTTGGGTGAAGGGTGGGGGACTGATGTCGAAAAAAGCCAAGTCTATCAATGGCAGTACATTTTCGTATTTTAATCTCGATTTGCGTAAAGGGCGTTATGCAAACGATAAAGCACCTATTGAGGCTGACTGTGGATGCCCAGCATGTAAAGGTGGATTTTCAAAAAGTTACATCCATCATCTTGTCAAGGAAGGCGAAATCTTAGGCATCAGATTAACCACACTTCATAACCTTTACTTTGTCTTGCAGCTAATGCGTGATATAAGATCTCAAATTGCTTAAAGTGGTATAATAAAAAAGGAGTAAACCACCCTTCGCTCCAAGAGCTTAGGGGTGGTACTCTGCCTGTAAAGGGCGAGAGTAATACCAAAACAAAAGAGGATTATGGGCTCAACGCTTTTGGTGTATTTTCCGACATTTATCACGGTGTTGCTAGTATTGTTTGCTATTGCATTAGCCTGGCTGGTTATTGATATTGTGCGACGCAAGAAAATCGGCGCTAAAAGAATGGAAGAGCTAATTCTGCTTGAAGTCAGAGTTCCAAAAGAGGCTGCACGAAAGGAAGACGAACCACTACAGGATTTCAAGACATACACAGCTTTTGCCGAACAGTTATTTAGTTCATTTGCATCATTTTACGACACGAAAATAGCATCGCTCTGGTACGGGCAACCAGTCTTCTCGTTTGAAATTATCGCTAAAAACAAAGAAATTATTTTCTTCGTCGGTGCTCCTAAGCCACTCAGGGAGGCGCTCGAAAAACAGATATTGAGCTTTTATCCCACGGCCCAGATAGAGCCAAGTAGTGATTTTAAGATTTTTGGAGATAACTTAAAAGCGTCTGTCGGAGTATTGTCACTCAATAAACAATTTATATATCCTCTCAAAACGTTTACCGAGCTTGGCGCTGATCCCTTGAGTGGTATAACTAATACGCTATCGAGGCTTGGGGAAGGAAATAGGGCCGGTATTCAGATACTAATAAGACCTCACAAGGGCGGATGGCGCACCGCCGTTAGCCAGGCTGTCTCACAGATTCAGGCGGGCAAAACAGTATCGAGCTCGAGTAACTATTTAGTCAGAGGTGTTAACCAAGCGCTGACAGCAAGCCAGAAGGACTTGACCAAAGAGGATGTCGCAATTTCACCGTTGCAGGAATCGCAAATCCAGCTCATTCAAAAAAAGGGTGAAAAAGTAGGTTTTGACACTCAAATTAGAATAATCTCTCTCGCACCCGAAGAAAACGCCGCCAAGGAACAGGTAAGAAATATCTTTTCATCCTTTGCTCAATTCGGGTCTCCAGACCGAAACAGTTTCAGCATTAAGTTCCCGTACAACATCCAAAGATATTTGCCATACTATATCTTGCGTCATTTCACCAGACGGCACGTTATGCTCCTAAACGCAGAAGAACTAGCGTCTATTTTTCACTTGCCCAATTACACAATCGAAACACCTGGAATCCGCTGGTTTTTAGCAAAAAGAGCGATAGCGCCTAATAACATGCCAACCGAAGGTTTGGTTTTGGGTGAGAATATCTTCAGAGGCGAAAAGCAAACTGTGCGAATTAAGACCGATGACAGAAGGCGACACCTGTATTCGATTGGTATGACAGGAACAGGGAAGACGACGCTATTTGAATCGATGATTCTGCAGGATATCAGAGAGGGCAGGGGAGTGGGATTTTTTGATCCGCATGGAGACGCGGTCGACAGTCTTCTCGGAAAAATACCTCAAAACAGGATGGAAGACGTGATAGTTTTTGATCCTTCTGATAGAGACAGACCGTTCGGGCTCAATCTTCTTGAGTGGAAAACTCCAGAACAGAAAGACTTTTTAGTACAGGAAACGGTACAAATTTTTTATAAACTCTTCGATCCGAACAACCAAGGATTTATCGGACCTCAATTTGAGCACTGGATGCGAAATGCTGCCCTAACATTAATGGAGTCGGAAGGTGGCGGTACCCTTATTGAAATGCCGAGGTTGTTTGTTGATGAGGAGTTTAGAAATCGTAAAATTGCTCAGCTAAAAGACAATGTCGTCAAAGCCTTCTGGGAGAAGCAGCTTGCCCAGACTGCCGATTTTCATAAGTCGGAAATGTATAATTACTTTATTTCTAAATTTGGCCGTTTCATGACCAATGATATGATGCGAAATATTATGGGTCAGGCTCAATCATCGTTTGATCTAAGAGAGATAATGGATAATAAAAAGATATTACTTGTTAACCTGTCGAAAGGTCAGGTCGGTGAGGTAAACAGTAATCTACTCGGGATGATAATGGTGGCCAAGATTTTTACTGCTGCTCTTGCTCGTCAGAAAGATGATACCGAGCAAAGGCAGGATTTTTACCTATATGTTGACGAGTTCCAGAATTTTGCAACTGATACATTTAAGTCAATTCTGTCCGAAGCGAGAAAGTACCACTTGAACCTGAATATAACCAACCAATACATTGCCCAGTTACCAGAAGACATAAGAGATGCTATTATAGGAAATGTAGGAACAATAATCTCATTTAGAATCGGTGTACCAGATGCCGAGTTCATGGCCCATGAGTATGCTCCGGTGTTCAACGAGAAAGATTTAAACAATATCGAAGCATTTAATTGCTATGTCAAACTTCTGATAGATAATACGCCATCGAGACCGTTTAGCATGAGAACGATAAAGGATTCGACGGTAGAAGATGATAAAACTAGAGATGCTGTTAAGAGATTGTCGGCCATGAAGTATGGAAGAGATAAAATGACGGTAGAAAGAGAAGTCTCGGAACGGACAAAAAGTATTGCTCCGAGCGGCCCGGAAATGAAGCCGCCGGCACCAGTGATAAAATAAGCAAAATG
>CAYUJF010000062.1:0-3134 GCA_964445015.1 uncultured Candidatus Saccharibacteria bacterium | reverse complement strand
CTGCAAGAACAGAACAAGGCAGCCAAATATAGTGCCGAAGCACAACAAGGTCAAAAAACTGCTTTACTGGGAGCTACTAATGCCGACAAAGCCAGTTACGAACAACAGGTTGCTAAACTACAAAGAGAAAAAGCCAGTATATCAGCAGCAATATATGCCGAGCGCCAAAGAGGTCGAGGTGGTGAGTCGTTCGGAGATGGTGGGTCTGGTTACCCATATGGTGCGATTGACGTACCCGATGCGTGGGGTTTTCTAACTCGAGAATGCACATCCTATGCTGCATGGGCATGGAATGCGCGATTCGGTAAGGATTGGCACAACACTCAGCCTGGTCGCGGTAGTGCTAGATACTGGCCAGAAATCGCCAGAACTCTTGGATATTCAGTGAGCGGCACACCCAGGGTTGGTGCAATTATTTCCTGGTCCGGGCCATTGTTTGCTGGTGATCAATGGGGACACGTTGCAATTGTGGAAGCAGTCAATGGCGATGGCACAATCGATGTTTCAGAGTTTAACTGGTTGCGTTATAGTTACTCATATAGAAGAAATGTCAGCCCCGGTAATTACGGGTCGCATAGCTATATTTATTGAGCTCAGTGAACTATTGTTTGCGTTACTGACCCTCGGGCGTATATACTCAAACTATGGATAAAGAAGAACTTACCAAGGTTGAAGCGGTTAGTGGCGATGAAGATGCCGACATGAACTTGCGTCCAAAAACGCTTAAGGAATATATTGGACAACATCATGCCAAGAAAAACCTTCAAGTTTTTTTAGATGCGGCAAAAAAAAGAAATGAACCTATTGAACACGTTCTTATTTATGGGCCGCCGGGCCTTGGTAAAACTACACTTGCAAATGTTATTGCCAATGAAATTGGAGTAAATATTCGTGCAACAAGTGGCCCGGCAATAGAAAGGCCCGGCGATCTAGCGGCAATTTTAACTAATCTAAAGGATGGAGATATTCTTTTTATCGACGAAATTCATCGTTTGAACCGACTTGTCGAGGAAGTGCTCTACCCTGCGATGGAAGATTATGCGCTCGATTTAGTGGTTGGCAAAGGACCCTCGGCGCGGACATTGAGGCTTGATTTGCCAAAGTTCGCGCTGGTTGGAGCGACGACTCGCCTGAGCTTAATATCATCGCCCATGAGAGACAGGTTTGGTTTGGTGATGCCGTTGGAATTTTACGGCGACGATGAGATATCCGCGATCATTTCTCGCTCCAGTAAGATTCTCGGTATCGAAATTGATAATGAAGCGCTACCGCTTCTGGCGTCGCGCTCTCGCAAAACTCCTCGTATTGCCAATAGAATTCTCAGAAGGGTGCGTGATTTTTCACAAGTAAATCATAAAGGAGACATATCCGCAGACATCGCTCTCCAAGCGTTGGAGCAACTTGATATCGATGAACTTGGGTTGGATAGGTCGGACAGACGTTTTCTGCAGATACTAATTGATAAATTTGGCGGTGGACCTGTCGGAGTCAATACTCTTGCGGCTGCCACGGCTGAAGAACGAGAAACCATTGAAGAAGTATATGAGCCTTATATGCTGCAAATAGGGTTTTTAGAGAGGACGCCACGGGGGCGTAAGGCGACCCCGAGAGCGGCAAGCCATTTGGGGCTTACAATAAGCAACAGCAATCAACCGTCTCTGCAACTGTAAAGAATACAGTCGCTCGCAACAATCAATATACAATTGCTGTAAAATAGAACTATGAGAGCACCATGGAGGACGGGTTTTAGTTTCGGTTTGACGAGTGGTATTATCACCACTCTTGGTTTAATGGTGGGCCTTAACTCAGGCACTAATTCCAGGTTGGCGGTAATTGGCGGCATACTTGCAATCGCAATTACCGACTCACTTTCCGATGCTATTGCTATTCATGTTTCTGAAGAGGCGGAAGGTGAAACTAACCATAAAATATTGTGGCAATCAACTATTGCGACCTTTATTGCGAAGTTTGGTTTTTCGTCAATGTTTATTATTCCGACCCTGCTACTACCGCTAACCTCAGCGGTTATTGTTAGTATTATCTTTGGTGTGATAGCCTTGGGTATTCTCTGCTACTTTATAGCTCTTGGCGAACACGAGAAGCCGTGGAAAGTGGTAATTGAGCATTTATTAATCGCAGCCGTTGTGATAGTGGCAACACACTACACCGGCAGATGGATCAATAGCGTATTAGGATGATATGAAAATTACGAATATAATCAAGCAATTGTCTGTAGGGACGGTTGCTCTTTTTGCGTTAATTAATTTCCCGGGTGTGACGAAGGCGGCAGACGCACCACCAGTGGTATTTTACGAAATAATGTGGGGTTCTTATCAGAGTGATAATGACGACTGGATCGTATTGAAAAATACTACAGACCATATTATCAATTTAGACGGTTGGGAGATCAGATTTGGGGAAAGTTGTTATGAAAAAGAGAAGATAGAATTAAGTGGGCAGATCGGCTCAGATGGATATTTTCTGATTTCACATTTCGATCAAGACAAATCAATTATAAATATTCCTCCTGATTTAGAAACTCAAGACGCGTCGATATGTAGTACTAAATTTGGAATGGGACTATATAGTAGCGACGGCATAGAACCATTAGATGAAGCTGGTAACGGGACTCAAGCGGAAACATTTTTGGGAATTAAAAAAGGGACTCACAACTCAATGATTCGCAGCAATCAGGCTATTTCTGGAGGCGACGCGGTAGCATGGGGTCAAAATGATAAAAGAGAACGCCTCGATGAACTCGATGACCCCAGTGTCGATCCTCATGAACATGCAACCCCGCGAAACAGTGGCAAACCACAAGTATCTATTACAAATTGGCCGGAAATGATGGCGCTTGGTGGAATGAAAAATGTATCTATTTCAATCAATAGTGAAGAATCAGGTGACTTTTCGATATACGTAAATGGAACTGGCGTTGCTACGTCTGCCCTGAAAAATCTTTCTTTGCCAGTCGGGTGTGTAATGGCTGGCCTCCAAAAAAATGCCATAAAAGTAATCGCACCAAGTGGACTATACGATGAATTAGAGGGAGAGATTTATTGTTATCAATTTGCCGACTTGGAAATTAACGAAATAATGCCGACGCCGAAAAGTGGTGAAGAAGAATGGATTGA
>CAYUJF010000061.1:0-3403 GCA_964445015.1 uncultured Candidatus Saccharibacteria bacterium | reverse complement strand
AGTGCCATCGCTGCTATAGTAGGTGACCGTACCGCGAGGTGCCCGATCTTTTTCCAAATAATCAGCTTTGGCGTTCTCCGAAATTAGCACATCAAACACCACGCCTTTTTCTGCACAGCTTTTAGTAAGGTCTTTATTGGGAACAAATAGAACGTCGTAGATATCGGCATTGGCAGCCTCCAGCTTCACATCCGGCATGCCATTTTTTTCTATTGTCGAAATCCAGTCGACTAACTCCTTACTATCAGCAGTCGACTTAATATCAAGAGGCATATTCCGAAAATTCATTTTTAAAAACAATGATTCGGCGGGAGCGGAAATACTTGAGTACGGAAGTGTTTCGGTGCACTTGCTTGCGGAAATATTAATCTTATTGTCAGAATCTTTAATTTCCTTGACGGAATGAATATGGTTATCTGCACAATCGCCGCTTCCTTCGTTGAGTTTACCGTTGGAAATAAAAGCTAATCCGACTCCATAATACTTAATATTGCCAGCCACCTTTTCAACTTCGACTGGCTTCCCATCCTTCATTACCGGAGTCCCGTCGGCATTTCTTTCTTCGGCCATATACTTATACGAAACCTGTTTCTCGTGACCCTCGATTTGATCGACCATCGGAAAAGGTTTTTCTGGGTTCGTACCAACAGAGAGACCATACTCGTTAGCGGACAAATCACAGGTTGCACTTGTATTGGTGACGCCACTCCCCAATTCCGACGGAATACCGGATGAACAACCGCCCAGTATTAACGCCGATAATGTAATTACTACTATATATATTCTTTTTGACATTTGGCCTATATTATTGATTTGTAATAGGTTGTGTTTTTCCACCATCGGACTCGGCTTGTGCATGTAGTGCTTCGGGCTCAGCCTCTTTCTTTTTGACCGGGACAAGGACTTCCTCCGCCTTTTCATCTGATTTCTTACCTTCAATCATCTCTAAATCCTTGAGTGTATCGTTAATGGCATCGATTTTTGCCATGATATATTTTGCAATATCGGTTAGTGAGTAGTCGCCCATCAACATAAACGGTATTACTTTTTTAACCTCTTCGAGCCCGGATTTTCTATCTTTCGAGTCTGCTGACAGTAATTTATCTAAGGCTGCCTGCAGTTTTTGTTTTTCTTGCCTGAGCCAATCCTGTCTTGATTTTACTTTATCCGACGAAGGCACAGGTGCGCTTGTGTAATGTTTCTTCCACAGCGATTTTGTTTTTGCGTAGTCTTTGTCGCCGGCCGTAGTGCGTTCAAGTAACTTCTTGTCGAGTTCGCCCGTGAGTTTATTTTTGTCTTCAGCGTCTTTGGACCAGAGCATAAGTTTACCTGCATAATCCAATGTGGCGGCATCGATATCACCCATTTTTGTTCCCTGGCCGACGAAGTCCTTGAGAGCTGAAAACTGTTTCTTCTCATCCTCATCTGCAATAGCTTCAGGGTGCTCGACTTTATTTGCAACGCTTAAAACATTATTTCTATCCTTAGATGTGATTTGGGAGACGGGCTTGAGAGCAACCTGAGCAACTTGGGCGACTTTTTCCAACGCTTGAAGCGCCATCTGAGCCTTGCCATCCTTTTGACCCGCTTTCTCTTGGAGGTATTCGTGAATATTCTTTGTAGTGGTATTGTAGACCTTTTGGAAATTCTGAATAGTTTTGTTTTCAACCGAGACGTTACTAACTTCCATCCTTGTCGTGCCCTTGGCTGAAGCCGATTCCCCTGGGACACCTAGGTAGTTATTAACCTCAGTGGCATATTTTTTGACCATTTGTCTCTGAATTTCCTCGCGAGGATTGGCAGTCTCATAATTCGACACATTGTTTTCAACAGCTTTCTGGAGTCTACGCGCATCGGTATCTCCTCTGACACTCATATTTGATATTGAGGTGCCGATTTCGGTAAATTGACGTCTATCGTCGACATTTTCAATTGAGGTAGGACGGGATATCTTATTGAATATCTCCTGTGATTTCGCAACCTTATAGTTATCGGTCTCAATCTGAGCAACTCTCTCAAGCTTCTGGGCATTGGATTGTAAAATCTCTTCAGTCTGCGGTACTGCTTGAGTCAGGCCGGCTAGCTGCATGATTGACTCGGTTTTAAGCTGGCTGATTCGACTGGCTGAAAAAGCTCTTGTAGGCACTTCGCGTCCTTTTTCGGTGTCTATTAATCTTTGTGGTTGAGCGATACCGGCCACGGCAATTGGGCGCGCCAATCCGGCAGCTGGTACCGGCTTGGGTCCACGTGGAGCGGGCGGAGCAATCCTTTGTTGAATGTTAGAGAGATATTGTTTGGCAGCTGAACCCTCCCAGCGTTGCGCAATCTTTACTCTGTTCTTAGTCACCATTACAATCGCCATACGCAGCAGTAGGAACGGCAAGATAATTGCTGCCCAAAGCATAACTAATGCAACAATAAATCTCATATAAGTATCAGTATCTTTTAAGTTATTTCTCGAACCGCTGACCAAGGTCTTATTTGTTTCGTCCAAGATAGACATGCCGACATCGGTATATTTACCTGGAGGTACTAAGATAATATTAGTGCCGGAATAATACATATTAGGGTCGGCGGTGGCGTTGCTAACAATAGGTATGCCGCTGAAATCAGTCCCGAGACTTAGAGATGTTTTAGACCATATATATGCCACCGATGACACAAAAAGTGCTAGAAGAGGTCCAATAAATAACCACCTGAAGAATTCTCGCACCCAAATGATAGCCACTTTTCGTGTGGCTGGAAATATTAAAAACGGGAAAAGAAATGGTGAAAAAATCGTAAGACCCCATAGTATTATAATGCGAAGAATAATGATAATCGCTATCGCGTAGTTAGTGTAGGTTGTCAGACGGACCAGCCACAGCTGAGTCCTTACGGCATCTTCGGAGTACGTCTGCCCCATGCGATAGCCCTGAAAATCTTGGTATTTGTATTGAACCGTTAACAGATCAGAAGCGCTCAACGGCTGTGATGTGCCATGGGGTATGGCGTAAAATCCTTGCTGCAACTTGTCGGTTAATCGGACCAGTGTAGCCGATGCAATGAAGCTGAAGTTCATTACAATTAAGGCAATGATTATATAAGGAAGAAGTCGGCGTGACCGTGTCCCCCAGTCGGTCCGTAACATAATCCCAAATCCGATGATTATCAATAGAACTACGAATACGACGGTGGTGAAATTACGAATATAGCCCCAAATTGTTGATATGGATTTTAAGATATTGCCCGAGCCAGCCGCGCTGCTACTGAAGCCAGACCCGTCAATAGCCAGTGCCCAGTTGAGTACCTCTCGTGAACGGGCTGCGCCAGCGCCAACAGCTGAAACCTCAGCACTCGGTACCCAGCCATTAATGCTCACAGAATCTCCGCCGCCAATAGAAGAGGTTGCCGCTGAGACGGG
>CAYUJF010000060.1:0-3446 GCA_964445015.1 uncultured Candidatus Saccharibacteria bacterium | reverse complement strand
CGTTGGGGCTAGCCGAGGCATCGGTCGAAAACGACATCCCGCTAGCAATTTGCTCACTTAAATACGCTCCACTATACGACACGGTCACAATCAAGGCTGTTAGCACAAAGAAAACATGTTTAAGAATCTTTAACATCTTTCCTCGTCTTTCCTTTTTTGCTGCCCTCACGTTTATTTTTAATAATTTTTTTTGTTTCATTAATAATTTTTCTAAACTCTTCATAGATAATTATCACTGCGGGGATGATGATTATAAGTATTAAGCCAACCGGAGTTTTAATATATTGCAGAACATAACCTAAACACGGGATAGAGAAATATTCCTTGCCAACAATTTGGCTCGCCTTGACTGGTTTGGTGTCGGGCGCGTTATTGGCATCACCTCTGGTGATGGCAACTTTTTCATTATTAACAGTTTGTATCTCAACAATTCGGTGGGTCGTTTTATCGGTAGAACCAGACGTTTTATAAGTGACTACATCCCCCACTTTATATTCAGTGATTGGTTTAACGACCACTATGCTGCCGGTGCGTATCTTGGGCGACATGGAACCGGACATCACTGCATATAGCTTGTAATTGCCTTTGAATGGCAACATCGAAAATGCAATAACTAATCCGAATAATATTATTATTGCTAGAATAACATTCAAAATGATTGTAAGAATCTTTTTTGCCATAATTAGCCTTTCGTGATTGCCCGAAACTTCGGGCAATCAGCGGGAGACTACTTAGAAGTAGCTGGCTCCTGTGTGAGACTGTTCCGCATCAAAAGTTAAATCGAATGATGCCGACATTCCCGACCATTCATTGCCTGAAGTTGCAGGCAGTCTGAAGTCGAGGATGATTGTGTCTGTTGATCCTGGGACCATTTTATCAGCAGCGGTATTGCCAGGGTTGACATACACCGGTGTACCAAGAACATCAATTCCGTTGAGCCAAGGTACGATTGGCTGGCCAGTACCCCAGCTGGGTGAATAGATGCCCTGGTTGTAACCAGTGACAGTGCCGTAGACAGCCACTGTCATTTGGTTTAATAATGTGGCATCACCAGTCACATTGGCAACACCGATTTTGAGCGAGTCAACATCTAGGGTGCCGTCATTGCTGATTTTGACCCATTTCCTGATGGTGTCACCAGGTTTTAGGTTTTGGAAATCAATATGATGCTGCATCCATGTGTCAGATGTATCTTCAATACTCAATGTTCCGGTGGCAAATGTCATGCCGGAAATTGTTTCTTGGTCTGTGAAGTAAGCGCCGGTGGCGCCGACTGCAACAGTCGCGACAATCGCGATTACCATCAAACTCTTAATTATTCTTAACATTTTTCCTCCAATTTCTTTTTAGTCGGATGTCGACCTCACCCTTTTTATATTTTCTACGAACGTTCGCACATATATTTTAGCAGACTACCAGCGGCTGGATGATTTCTTACCCGTGCTACTTTTTTTGGCTTTCTTCTTGTTTTTTGTCGCTGGTTTCTTGGCTTTTGTTTTGCTAGCTACAAACGTTGCTGGGCCGGAAACAGCCAATAATTCTCCGCGTGTCGCCCACCATTCATACGCATAATATCCAGCTGTGCCGACACCGACTGCGATAATTAGAATTGCTAATACAGTTACAACTGTCTGCCAAGGATTGGTTTCTTCTTCATCGGTGGTTTCTGCAGCGTTGATAATTCCTTCGGCTGTTTTTTCAACTTCATCCTTCAGCTCTTGCTTTTTACTGTCGCTAATTGATTTTGGTGTCACTGAATCTTTTACCGACGAGGGCCGCTGAGCATTAGCCGTTGATGCAAGAACATACGTTCGTGCGGTTTGTTCTGGCTCTGCAACTGTGAACTTCAGAGAATAAGAACTTTCATTGCCAGCTGCGTCTGTGGTCCGAACGGTAGCCGAATGCTCACCAACCCCTAAGTCTTTAGCAGCAACTTCGAAACGCCATTCACCACTTGGGGTTGATAGCGTTTGCTGTTCAACCGGATTGGAATTGACTGTCAGATATACCATTCTGCCGGGGTCAGTGTTACCTTGGAAAACCACAATCCATTCATTTGGAATGTTAGCGCCGTCAGGTCGAACTACATTGGTCGGATTGCCGAAGATCTGAGGTTTTGATGCATCAACAGTTTTGCCAGTGTCGATACTGGCAATCGTGGTGACATTTCCGGCCAGATCAGTCAGTTTTACATTCGTTAGCTTAAGACCGGCCACATCAGCGTCGCCTTCCTGTACTTTGTAGGTGGCGGTGTAAGCGTCACCAGAGCTTGCAGGTTGCCAAGTTAACGCACGGCCGTTGCATGGGTCGGATGTAATTGAGCGACTTTGCTCAGATGGTGTGATTTGGAATTTGACCGAATCTCCAACTTTCAACGAGCCAGTAACACTGGCAGTCGAGCTAAGAGGTTTGCCAAGGGTAGGCTTTTGTGCATCGACGGCAAAACCACCATCTGATACAGCGTCGATCCCGCCAGATGTTGTTGCGTGCAGTGCGGCATTGCCTTTATATCCAGCGGCATTGCCGGTTGCAGTTGCTAAAACCTTAAT
The DNA here is from genome assembly GCA_964445015.1 of uncultured Candidatus Saccharibacteria bacterium. GTDB lineage: Bacteria > Patescibacteriota > UBA1384 > UBA1384 > UBA1384 > CAYUJF01. The sequence continues at coordinate 897 of CAYUJF010000060.1, read as the reverse complement.
TCCCGAGATCGTGACGGAATCATCTTTGGTCGATTGTATGGTGACAGGTACAGTTATTTGTGTTGGCGTAACCGATGCTACACCAGTAGCTAAGGTGACATTACTCGACGCGCCTGTCGCGATCGGTAACGTAGTATCATCAAATTTAACACCGGCCAATGTTGCCGACGAATCGATGCTGATTTGTATTTCGTCCGTACTCGCAGCAATATCACCATCGGCTTGTGATACGATCGTGAGTGGTGTTAGCGTATATGCAGCACCTGTACCGTTCACGATATCCGATGTGCTTCCGCCAGATACTACTGGTGTGGCGGCATAGGCAGATTGCGGTGCCGACAATAGGGTGGTTGGCAACGCCATACCAGCCAATGTCAGAAAAGTTAATATTTTATAAAACAAACGCTTCATTATTCTCCTGTTCTCCCCCAGTTATCCCCTTATCGCACGTTCGTGAATTTATTTGTCTCTCCTTACCTCCTTTTAGTTTTGATAAATAAAATGGGGCACAAGGAAATCTATTTGTTAAACAGATTCTGCTTGTGCCCCAAAGACGCAGTCCTTGAAGTTCATTTTGTTAAGTTACTTTACGCCCTCGTGATACTCACGATAGACGCATTCAAAAGTTTGTCAAGCCCACGATTTTGCGGAGCAAAATTGTGGGCGAAGACCCCGTGGTGTAATCACTTTACGTGGTCAACCACCGATTTTATCCTTCGACTGCCGCTCAGGATGTAACTGCTTTTACACCTTAAAAATAAATCTAATCCATTTGCGCGGGTTACTCTCCTCGCTTATTGTTGTCGTAGGACTTTTTTTAATATCTTGATTTTGACTGGTAAGATTCTTTTGGTATTGGGCTAATCTGTCTTCACTGATAGGGATTTTAATAACAGT
>CAYUJF010000059.1:0-3458 GCA_964445015.1 uncultured Candidatus Saccharibacteria bacterium | reverse complement strand
GCATAAGGCTTGTCAGCAGATACTTCCAATCAGTCCCCTGTTGCACGAACTTTTGAAATGTCTGAAACATCTCGGCTTTTTGGCCGGCGAAAGTTTGCCCTAAAAGTTGCCACATTAAGGGTTCGGTAACAAGACCAAGCTTTTGCCTGACATCATCAGCCGTAATTTTTTGGAGTGCGATGCCAATTGCTCGAGGAGTGTCAAACAGTCCCTGTAAGCACCATCCGCCGCCCGCGCCACGAGCGCCAGTGCGTCGATATCGGCATCAATTTTTTCTTCTTTTGATACCTTTTGGAGCAATTTGATAGCTGAATTGATATCGGCGCGGTGGAAATCATATCTTTGGCAACGCGATACGATAGTTGCCAAAACTTTGTGGCTTTCAGTGGTCGCAAAAATAAATACGGCGTGCGCTGGTGGCTCCTCTAAGGTTTTGAGAAGCGCATTAAACGCCTCCTTTGTCAGCATATGGACTTCGTCAACAATATAGACCTTATATTTGCTCTGGCTCGGCGCAAACCTGACTTTTTCGCGCAGATCACGCATTTCATCAATACCGCGGTTCGAAGCGGCATCTATTTCAATTATGTCGATGCTTTTGCCCGCTTCGATAGCCAGACAACTTTGGCACTTGCCACAGGGTTTTGACGATCCATCGGTAGTACAATTGATGCTTTTAGCGAGGATACGGGCCACGGTAGTTTTACCGGTACCGCGCGGGCCGCAAAATAAATAGCCGTGAACGATTTTGTCCTGCTTAACGGCTTCAGACAAAGTTCTGACAATGTGGTCTTGCCCAAACAAATCTTCAAATTTATTAGGTCGATATTTTGTGTAAAACATACAATTAATTACAAATGGCAAATTAAAAATGTCAAATCAATGATTAAATGCCTGAATAACAAATTTTATCATTTGAGCTTTGGGCTTGATTTGTCATTTGAGCTTTGGCATTTACTACTGCCTTCTTACTATAGAATTGATGGCGCCGCGCCGCAAGCGCTTACCTCAAAGTGGTAGAATGTACTTAATATGCCTATCTTATCTCAAGCGCAATTTATTAAGCGTTTTGCTCGAAATGCCGGGCTAATGCAAAAGGATGCCAAGCAATACCTCGGCGTCATCCAAGATGAAATTACTCGTTCTCTCGCCAAGGGCTATGCCGTTAGCATTACTGGCTTTGGCACTTTAAAAAAGGCTAAATTCCCATCAAAGATGATGCCCAACCCCAATGACCGCTCAAAGCAAATCATGGTTTTAGAACGCAACTACATGCGCATTAAACCAAGCATGGGGTTCAAACTCAAAATCAAAAGCAAGCTATTTCCTGAAAAATACCAGTTGCCCGAACCCAAAATTCGCATTCCCAAGGATCAATCTGCTCGGGATATTAAAATCAATCGCAGCTTTACCGTGCCCGTGCGAGTGCGGCCAACCATTCCCGCCGTCGGCTGGCGCCAATCCTTAAGCGGCCAAATTCTCGATTTGCGTCGTCAAAATCCTGACGTCGGTGACAGATTGCTAAAAAACATTTTCCGAAGAATCGATAGTCCTCATACCAGAGGCCTCTCCATTTCTCCAACCGATATCACCTATTACGACGATCGGAATAAAACCGATACGATTAGCGACATTCTCTACCGTCAAATTGTCACCTCGCTCAAGAAACACCTGCCACAAACTTTTTTAAATCCCCAATCTTGGCGGCTGATGGCAATTCTGCCACCGCGCCGGCTCTATAACTACGCTGTTCTGCCGGACGCAGACGACAACTGGCTTATCAGTGTTACTGAGCCCCGAGCCAGCGTTGGCGATACCGCCACCACCAATGAACTACCCGCCCAAACACAAAAAATAATCGATAGTCTCGTGGCGGCTGGCTCGGGGCGGTTACTCATCACCGGCTCTCCCATGAGCCGGCGCGCTTCCTTAGAAAAAATTAAGCAATATCTAACTTCATTAGGAGTTCCTTTTCACACCGCACTTGAATATCATCATCATCCCACCCACCCACATATTAACCTCACGAGTCAGCTACGCGACGTTTTGCCTTATGCCAACACCCACAAAGTCCTCATAATCGATGATCTTTCGGCTGCCGACAACTTCAACCACTTGCGAGATTTCCGCGGCGTCGTCATTGCGACGGTCAACGCACCCAGCGCCGAATATTTAAATCGAATTCTTAATTTACAGCAAATTCAGTCCGGATCTTTTCAAAACATCGTTGATACTTCTCTTGTCCCATCGCCTTGTTCCAAATGTATGCCGCAATATGCACCAGCAGTGCGTTTCCCACACATGCGCCGGGTCGCCGCATCGCGCGGCAATCTGCTTCATGTCCATCCGGTCAAAGTTCGCGCCTGCAACCATAAGGAAACGCCTATATTAGTTCATACATATCATTCCGATTCAAGTGAAACACCAAATATGGAGAATCAGTTATTCGACATGGCCCTCCGTCATGAGATCGATTATGACACTATGGATGAGATGCTGCGTCAGTGATATTTACAAAGGAATAATCATGAAGAAAAAACAGATCAGAATCATTTCCATCGTCACGATAGTTGTTATTATTGCAGTAGTATTATTTGTGGTCTTAATTATGAAAAACAAAAAAAGCACTGGTAAGAGTGACAATTTTACCTGTCCAACAACTCCGTATATTAATTGCATGCCCCAGGTTGGTCGGACTGCTGCCGAAAAAGCCGCCGCCGAAAAACAGGCTCGCTATTGCGACTTTGTCGCCAAAAACTGCCCCAACGTGATTATCGCGGAATAAATCAACTCGATTGATATTATATATAGTGCTGCAATCGTTCTACGACAAAGTCTTTGTTGAGTAGTGACAAGAAAAAACCTGCCTTAGGACCGGAATCTTTGTTTAAAAATATCCTATATATCAGCTGGAAAGTATCTCTCGGTGAAAGCCCCACCTCTTTGCCGGCTTCGTAGATGCTATTGTGCAAGTCGATATCTCTCTGCCCGTCTTCAACCGCGGCCGATACCGTTTCGAGCATTTTTTTCTGTTCTGGCGATACTTCGACTTTCGGAGCTTCCTTCTGTACCGCAAATTTCAAATCTTCAGGTGCATAAAGCTTAAGCCAGTTGGCCACTTTTTCAATTTGAGATTGAAGATCCTTCTCACTCTCAACAGCCGCGATATGGCCGGTGTGTGCTAATAGACGCTTAATTTCCTCAAAGTCGCCTTGCGCTGCTTGATATACCGTCACCAAATGGCTGAATGGAACCTTGACCATAACTCTTTTGCCAGAAATTTGGCTGTATCTGTGCATTCCTTGTTTCTGGAGATCGGCTTCGCCCTTGGCGACTTCTTCTTCAAGCCGTGCAAATTCATCGGTTAATTGCATGAGCCCAAGTCCCGGGTCGAAAACCAGGTGTCTGTCATTGCGGCTGCGAAGAACAAAATAGCGAGCCACTTCCGGCGGTACAAT
>CAYUJF010000058.1:0-3515 GCA_964445015.1 uncultured Candidatus Saccharibacteria bacterium | reverse complement strand
CACTTAATTAACTTTAAAAATTTTAATTTCTCCAATGACCAATTGAAAAAGTCTTAAAATGGCCCAATAATGCCAAAAGCTTTTAATTATGGGTATTGTTTATAAAAGTGGTGACATGAGCAAAATTAGAAAATTGAACTTACCACTTAGGTCACTCAAACAGCCGACATCTGAGTTACTTATCTTAATAGCATTCACAGTTTTCTTTTTCATCCTCACAAGCCAAGTCATGGGTCTAGAACTAGTCAAGATTTTTAGCAATTTCTTGTCCGCCAGCTTCGGGTCTTTTGACAACTTCGGGCGAGCCTTGATGAAAATGACTTACATACTTGTCCCGGCCCTAGGGCTGACAATCGCCTTTAAGTGTGGAGTCTGGAACGTCGGAGGTGAAGGGCAGATAGCTCTGGGGGCCGTTGCAGCGACAGGAGTGGGTTTATTTCTGCCGCTTGGCTTACCAGCAATTTTAACCATTATTTTAATTTTTATCGCGGCCTTTGTGCTGGGCGGAGGCTACGCGGCCATCGCCGGCTATATGCGAGAGAAATGGGGGGTCCCTGAAATGGTAGTCACCGTAATGCAGAGTATCATCGCCCTGGCATTGGTGAACTACTTATGCGCTGGACCTTGGAAAGAACCGACTGGCTATATAAAAAGAACGCCGGCCATACCTACAGAACTGGCGCTGCCCTCTGAATTTGGTCTCGGCGTATTTTTCATAATTGGTTTAATAATGATTCCGATAGTACACATGCTGATTAACAGAACCACTTTAGGATATGAAATGAGGGTCGTGGGCTACAACAAAAAAATAGCAATCCCTCACAAGCTGAATGTTACAAAACTTGTGGTTTTGAGTATGTTCCTAAGCGGGGGCATCTGTGGGCTTACTGGCGCGGGAATAGTCACTGGAGAGATTTACCGTATGCAAGTGGGCTTAACGGGCAACTTCGGCTTCTACGCTATAGCTGCCCTCTTCATGGCTAGAGAGAAAGCAAAATACACTATTTTCTCCTCGTTTTTGCTAGCTGTTATCTACCAAGGAGTGCTCGGGTTAGCAACCTTGGGAATCCCACGATTACTTGGCGATATGTTAATCGGTATTACATTTATAGTGGCAATTTTGCCTGAAATAAGATTGAGGTTGAAACGATGATAGATTACCTGATCTCAGTAATCGTGTCAATCTTGTCATTCACCCCACTACTGGGTCTGGCAGTGCTCGGGCTTTTGGTAACTCAAAAAAGCGGCGTTTGGAATATCGGGGTGGAAGGAATAATGATCATGGGTGCATTTTCAGCAATTTTCGCTTACAGCTTTATGGGTCAGAATATTTGGTTCTCAATGATTTTTAGTTATTTAATCGGAGCCGCATTTGGGGTCATTTTGGCCTTCTTATGCATCAAGCACAAATTAAATCAACTGATAGTAGGGTTTGGTCTTTGGTTCGCTGGGAATGGTTTGGCCGGATTCCTTTACGGGATAACTAATCCAAGAGTATCAATTGGGGAAAGATTACCAAATTTCCTTTCGCTAGATACAATATTCTATCTGACAATAGCTTTGTTTATAATTGTATTCATTGTCTTTAACCATACAAAACAGGGCTTGGCTATTATTTGTTGTGGTGAAAATCCAAAAGCTGGGGATTGTGCTGGACTCAATGTTAACAAGGTAAGAACAATATGCACCATAATCGGTGGTGGGCTTATGGCCTTAGCTGGGGGATATGTTGCGATTGCTGTGTTGCGGGGCTTTGACTACCAAATGGTTCTAGGTTATGGTTGGATGGCCTTCGCCATACTGATATTCGGAAGGTTTTCGACTTTTGGAGTTCTTGCCAGCTCATTAATTTTCACGGCCTTAGTCGGTCTCCAAAACAGACTGCAAATCCTGGGGTTACAATTCATGCCAATTGAATTCATGGTCGTTTTGCCGCACATCGGGGTGATCTTGGGTCTGTTTCTGACGGCAGTATTAGGTAAAAAGACAGGGATACCGGCCGCTATAGGAATCCACTACGACAGGGAATAAAAACGTGGTTAGCCGACTCCTGAATCCTAGCTAATTATTTATATAATGGGGAATTATTTCCAGATTTTTGCCAATAGAACCTCAGCGGCGCCCCTAGCCTCTTCCATGACTTGTCTCTCGTCAACAGTCAAAATCTTTCTATTTTCCATCACAACTTTGCCGTCTATTATAACTGTTTCCACATCGTCACCGTGGCCAGAGTTAATTATATTGGGCAGAAGGTTGTCGAGCTTTCCGGACAAGATGGGCTCGAATTTTGGATTGTTGAGGTCGATGAGTATAATATCGGCCTTCTTCCCGACCTCCAAAGAGCCAATCTCCTTCCCCATACCTAAGGCCTTGGCGCCGTTTATCGTGGCCATTTTGAGCATCAGATCGTGAGGCATTATGGAGATGTCTCCTCTGAGTCCCTTGTGGACGTAGGCGCCATACTTCATGACTTCGAACATGTCCAAGTTGTTCTGCGGAGCATCCATCCCCAGACCGACGTTGATTCCTCTCGCGAGCATGTCCGGAACCCTGGCCACGCCATTTCCTAGCTTCAGGTTCGATACCGGGTTGTGCGAAACGTGAGTGCCAGTTTTCCTGAACAGTTCGATCTCGTTATCGGTCAAGTGAACGCAGTGTGCCGCAACGCAGTCGGAGCCCAGAACTCCGAGGTCATAAGCGTGCTCAGTGGGGCGCTTCTTGTAAGCCTTCACGGTCTCATTGACTTCCCACAGGGATTCATTCAGATGGATGTGAATTCCAGTTTTGTATTTGTTGGCAAGTTCCCTTGTCTTCATGAGAAATTCTGGAGAACATACCGGAATCCACTCGACGCCGAACCATATTTTTACTCGGCCATTGGCGATACCGTTCTTCTCAATGAATGCCTTTATGTTGTCCTCTTGTCTTTCACCAGGGCCAATGTCCAGAGCCTCGCCAGAGATGACGGCCCGTATGCCTGTCTTCGCCGCGGCGTCAGCGCAGGACGTTATGCGGACATAGATGTCGTTGACGCAGGTTGTGCCCGTCTTGATAGATTCCACGTAGGCCAGACTCGACTCGGCGAGTACGTCCTTGTGGGTGATCTGTTCCATAAATGGGTAGAAAAATTCCACAAGCAGCTTTTCCATTGGCATTCCTTTGAGCATGACTTCGCACATTGTGCCGCGGGTAAAAGTCGCGGAGTGATAGTGCAGGTCAATCAAACCAGGCAGCACGGCCTTGCCTTTAGCATCAATGACTTTGTCGCCCTTGTATTTTCTAGCTATCTCGTCGCTTTTTCCGATGGCGACTATTTTATCGTCCTCAATAACTATCGAACCATCTTTTATTTCCCTAAAATTCTCATCCACGGTAAAAATTGTGCCTCCTTTGATAACTGTCGTTTCAGACATGATAGAAATTAAATTACGACGATAAATATAGCTTTCGGAAAATTGATGAATTTTTGACATAGGACCAGATGTTAGGTGAATTGGCTCAAGTTATTTTTCCAA
>CAYUJF010000057.1:0-3630 GCA_964445015.1 uncultured Candidatus Saccharibacteria bacterium | reverse complement strand
ATCGGCTCGGATATTTTTTTACTTTCCTTTTCTGGTCCCGGGCCGTTTTCTACTCCCATGATGTCTCCTTGCGTGATAATTTCTATTATTTGACTAAAATGATATCAAAAAACACGCCCATGCGTGTCATCATTTCTAATGGTAGGCAAGGAGGGGGTCGGTCACTCATCAAAATCTGCTGATTTTGTGTGCGACCCCGCCTCACCGCCGTCGCGGTTCCGGCTTTCGATCCCCACCATCCCCAAGCCCATTAAAAATAACCGCATAAAAAGCGGTCATTTCTAATGGTGGGCAAGGAGGGGATCGAACCCTCAAGGGCTTGCGCCCATAGGTTTTTGAGACCTACGCGTATACCAGTTCCGCCACTCGCCCACAGCAATATATTAGCTCTTTTTGGTTCGTAAATCAATCTTAACCGCCCCTTGTCGTAGGATTTCTACATTCTCATCGCTAACATCAACAATAGTTGACGGCAGCTGCTTTGGCACCGTTCCTTCAAATAAGACAAGGACATTTAAGTTGGAAAAATATTTATTCAACATCGCTAAATCGCGCGCTGGCTCGAGGTCGGACGGGTTGGCCGATGTGGCGGTAAGCTGTCCACAGCCAGATACAATGGTATTGATTGTTTTATTGTTGATATATCTAAGCGCTGGAACATTTTTATCAACAACTATCGAAACACATCCTGGCAAGAGTTTCTCGACAAGCTTGCGGTGACATTCCCTGACATTGTCAAGGATGTACGATTTATCACTTACAAAAAGCGGGTATTGTTTGCCACCGCGAGCACCTTTTATTTTAGAAAGCGCCTGACGTGCCTTATTGTCGTCGCAACGTGAAAGAATGGCGTAGGAAGTATCAGCCCGGGCGACGACTACCCCGCCGTCGTTTATGGTTTCAATAGCAAGCGTTATTGCGGCGCTGCGGTTGGATTTGCTTATCTTGATAAGATTCATGTTGATTATTTATACCATATGGAGGTATAATAAGCAAGGAAATACCACCTTTAAGTTTGGTTATTGTTGCTTGATTGTTGGTTATTTTTAGAATGGGCCATTAGCTCAGCTGGTAGAGCGCTACATTCGCATTGTAGAGTTCGAATCTCCTATGGTCCACCAAACACGCCTGGGGCGTGTTTTTTGATACAATAATAATGAAGCAATCACCACCCTTCGCTGCCGACTCAGTCGGAGCTACGGAGTGGTTATCCACTTCGCGCCTGGGGCGCGAAATAGGCAAAAGGAGGGTTTTATGACACAGGGATCAAAAGTCGTTCTCTTTGTTTTGAGCATAGGGCTATTACTCGTGACAGGTTTTGGAATTGCTTTGTGGCAGTATTACACAGTGGTTTTATAAATGAATATCACGCAGGTAAAAGCTCGTGAGATTATTGACTCCCGAGGCAATCCTACTGTTGAAGCTGAGGTGGTACTGGAAAATGGTGCCCGTTTCCTTGGGTGTGCACCAAGCGGCGCATCCACAGGGTCACACGAGGCACTAGAACTGCGTGATGGCGATGATAGCCGTTTCGGCGGTCTTGGGGTGCTCAAAGCGGTTGAGAATATCAAAACCGTTATTTCCCCTGAGTTAAAAGGCAGGAGCGCTGAAAATCAAGAAAAGATCGATAGTATATTAATCAAATTGGATGGTACGGAAAATAAAAGTAAGTTGGGCGCTAACGCTACTATTGCCGTTTCCATCGCTGCGCTCAAAGCCGGCGCCTATGTTCTGCAACTACCACTATATAAATATATCGCGCAAGTTATGGGGCATAATCATCTTCACATGCCTTTGGCGATGTTTAATGTAATTAACGGTGGAGCTCACGCCGATAATAATCTCGATATCCAAGAATTCATGATTATTCCAACTAAGGCAGATACTTTCAGGGAGAGATTGCGGGTTGCTTGCGAACATTTTCATAGAATAAAAAAAATCCTTCAAAACAGGGGAGTGTCTTCGGCGGTCGGTGACGAGGGCGGGTTTGCTCCTGACCTGCGCAGCGATCGAGAAGCTATTGAGATTATCCTCGATGCGGGCAAGGTATCGCTCGGCTTTGATTTCGCCGGCCAATCGCCCGAAGGGATAAGCTTTAAGGAATTACTAAATGAGGATAGGGTTTTATCACTCGAAGATCCGTTTGGCGAAGATGATTGGGCAAAATGGTCGAAATTTACAGCTGAATATGGCGATCGCGTATTGATTGTTGGCGACGATCTACTTGTTACCAACAAGAAAAGGCTACAGCAATGTATTAAGGAACGGGCTGCTAATGCAATTATTATAAAACCAAATCAAATCGGAACGTTAAGTGAAGCTCTCGACGTTGTTAAATTGGCACATAAAAATAATATGAAGTGTATTGCGTCGCATCGTTCCGGAGAAACCGAAGACACCTTTATCGCCGACTTCGCCGTCGGTGCTGGCGTAAACTATATTAAAGATGGTGCCCCTTCACGGGGCGAACGCACGGCTAAATACAACCGACTCCTCAGGATAGAAGAAGAACTCCTTGGGTAATGTCAAATTAAAAAGCTCAAATGTTAAATCAACCTCAAAGCCGAAATGTCAAATTCGATTTAGAAGAAAGAACGGCACTTTTTGCAGAAGGGGTAATATTATTTTTAAAATCATTGCCGTTTAGCCATATCAACAAACCGTATATAGAACAGGTCGCAAGGTCATCTGGTAGTGTATGTGCCAATTATTGCGAAGCGGATGCTGCCCAATCAAAAAAAGATTTCCAGCATAAAATAGCTCTATGCAAAAAGGAAGCAAAGGAAACGCGGATTTGGTTAAGATTGCTTGCCAAAGCTAATCCTGCTTACAAAGAAAAGTGTCAGAAACTCTGGCAAGAATCACATGAATTGTTGCTGATATTCTCAAAAATCCTTAATTCCAGTAAAGAATAGTATAGTCATTTATTAATTTTGATTTGATTTGACATTTTTAATTTGAAATTTAGATTTTATACAAAGGTATGACTAAAGCATTACTAATTATTTTAGATGGGTGGGGGTACGCTCAAACGTGGGGCGGCAATGCCATCGCCGTAGCGAAGACTCCTTATTATGATTATTTATGGAAAACATATCCCCACTGCCTATTGTCGGCCTCTGGCATTGACGTTGGTCTGCCTGGCCATGAAATGGGCAATTCGGAAGTTGGACACCTGAATATTGGCGCCGGCAAAATAGTAAAGCAAGATATTTTAAGAATCGACGAAGCGATAAAAAATGATCACTTTTATGGCAATGAAGTACTTGTTAAAGCATTCGAAAGAGTGAAAAATACTACCGGCAATGTCCATATTATGGGTCTTTTGAGTGACGGCGGAGTTCATGGACATATCAATCACACCATTGCACTTGTTAAAATGGCCGAACGTCTGAAAGTTAGCAATCTATACATTCATGTTTTTACAGACGGCAGAGACACTCCGCCGATGAGCGCACTGTCATACATCTCTCGACTACAAGAAGCTATTCGACAATCTAAGGTGGGCCATATTGCAACCGTCTGTGGACGGTATTACGCCATGGACAGGGATAAAAGATGGAGTCGACTCGAGAAAGCTTACAACCTACTGACTCAGAATGTTGGCCATAAGGTTGAGACGCCGCTATC
>CAYUJF010000056.1:653-3675 GCA_964445015.1 uncultured Candidatus Saccharibacteria bacterium | reverse complement strand
ATATATCCAAGCCACTTTTTAAATAGCGTCTGACCAAAGGGAAATACGCCGATAATTATGGCTACCGGTGCCAATACGGTCAAAATTCCAACAATGCCAGGTTGGATATACATCAAGAAGCCCACGATAATAATTAATATTCCGGCTATCAATAGCAAGATTGCTCCAATTAGTACTACCGGAGCTGCAACACCAGTCCCCAGAAGTGCGGCATTAGCCGCAACCATGACGTCATTTGCCGCGTTTACCGCCTGACCGGCGCCACTCCCCCACGTAAACACCCCCAAAACTACCGAGGTGAATAACTGCGCTATCGTTTCCGCCAAAGAGCCTATTCCTTTACCGGCGCCATCAATCAACGAGCCAGCTATCCCGAAATTGAGCATCATCATTGCCTTTATGGCATAGAAACTTAAGTTAGCCGCTATTACTGAACCGATTATTAGCGGCAACATCCTCTTAACAGCGTAGGTATTTAAATTGATATGGAGAATATTTGCAAAAGCAACAAGGATTAACCCTAATACTGCAATAATATTTACTAAATTTCTCGTAACATTCCAGCCTTTTAAGACCCAATCTTCAAGGGTGTTGCCTTTTTTTTCAGCCATATGTTCAACGCCTGTCAACATCCATTTACCAACATCTCCCACCCACTTCCCAATCGTATCTGTGACCCAGGTGACAACTTGACATAGAGCCCATCTAACCAGCAATCCTTGTTTTAGTTCATCGCATTTAGCGCTGGCGGTTTCCGCTTCCTTTCCGGTGTCAGTCACAGTAATCGCACCATTATCTACGCTCAGTGCTTGATAATCGGAAGTAATTTTACCTACCGCGTCCTTGGTTAACGGTACAGAAAATTGCTTCCCGCCTACTTCAAAAAATAATGTTGTAGCGCCTGTTGCATCGTTAGTGCGTTTATTGGTCAGCACTTCACTAAACTGGACTTCGTAGCCGCTTTTGTCATCTGTCAATTTGGCTTTTTCGGACAAATCTACAATCGAACTGGTGCCAGATGTCGGTTGGAATTTCATTATCACATCAGACATTGTAAACGGAGTGCCAGCCGGCCAATCTTTTCCCTGGCTGATTTTATTTACAATCTGCGATCCGCTGACGATACCTCCGCGCGATTTGGCCGATATAGTAACCAATTCCGGCGCTTTTTCAGGTGTTTTTGTTTCGGTTCCCGAAGTTGTAGTGCCAGGAGTAGTACTCGGGACAGTATATTGTTCTGCCGAAATCTGAAAACTGGGAGCTAATGACAATAATCCGACACCACCTAAAAACACAGCTAAAGCCGTGAGGGTAAGCAACCACTTTTTCCCGACCGTCAATGGGCGATCAGGTTTATAATCCCTCCTCTTCATTAAGATAATTATACCGCATTTTAGGGAGGATATCATAACTCTGTTGACATCTGCCACCTAAACAGATATATTTACATGTTCTCGCTAACCGAACATCATTGACAGACTGCGAAGGGAGTGCTTACCGTGCAGAAATGGCAGTACAGGACGGTGACTCGGATACTCAACAATGGGAAGTTCTCGCCCAGCATCGCTGAGATCAACGCCATCGGAGCGGAGGGGTGGGAACTTGTCACTATCGTCGAGGCAGCATCGATGAGTGTCCGTGGCATCGCAGGCTCTAACGACACCAATGTGTACCAAGAAAGGTGGGTCTTCAAGCGCCCGATCTCATAGCTCGCGTGCGCCCCGTCCCGATGGACTTCGGTCCAATCGCGGACGGGGCGCTCTTCATTTCTAAACAACAATTTAGTTTTATTTTCTTAATTTGCTATGATGGTGCCATATGGAGAGCACTGAAATGCACAAGGAAGCAGCCGAGGGTTTTCCAATCGAGCTGGAACAATCACCAATTTTAAACGGCCTAGACGAACGAGCCAAAAGAGAACTCTTGGTGCCCCTGAGTGGAATGGTGGAGCGCAGTTTACCGGTAGCCAAAATCGAGATGCTTCTGCGTGGTGGCGTCCGCACCGCCGAAAATCCGCCTGAAAAAATTTCCCACGCTGTTGCGAGCATCAATTACAATGGCGGCCAACCTCGATTGACTATATATGATGGATTTTTTGCCGAAAACAATCGCGGTCGCGACCATATCATCCGCCATGAACTCGGCCATGTAATGACCGATTTGATTTTTAGCCACGACGAACTTGAAAATATCACTGCCGCGGCACGAGATAATAATGCAGATGTCAGCAATCTATCACCATACGGTCAGATGTTTGTTGAGATGGTTCGCAATCCGTCAACCGCCGCCGCGCTTGAGCATAGAGGTGAGGGCAGCCACTTGCATCGCGAATTGACTAAGCTAAATGAACTCGCATCGAACCCCGACACAGATCCTGAAACTACCGCCAAGGCCCGCGCTGCATTAGTACGCGAAATCATCGCCGACCGCATTGCCAATTATTTTGAGTGTGACGGCTCGGTAGAAGGTTATGGCCGACTTCGTTTTAGTCAAGTGGAAGGTGGTTTTGACGAAAACGATCCTCGATTTGCGCAAGAACAGGCGCTGTTTGAGGTAATTAGAAATGGTATCAACAACAATGAAAACTGGCAGTTGGAACCCGAATTGGCAGATGATTTCTGGGAAGAAGAAATATATTACGAACCAGAAGAGATTCTCCCACCATCGAGAGCCGAAACTTTACAACCTGCGGCGACTCCGCCCTCACCAACAAGCCAAGACAATGTATCCAAATTTCTGCGCTGGCTCACCGGCAATAAATGACGAACTTTTGTTTGGTATAATTTACTTATAGTATCCAAATCACGGAGGGCTGTTGGTTATGGCCGGAGAACAAGAACCACCTATCTTGCCGCCCGAGGACGGACCGTCAACACCATCTGGCGCAGATCAACCTGCCAAGCCTTCTGGCGTTGAACCACCACCCATACCCCCGCCTCCACCGCCAGAAGCGGCACGAGGGGAATTGTCAGACGAGGAGAGGGAAAGGTTAAAACAAGAATCACTCGACGCTATTGTCGAC
>CAYUJF010000056.1:0-643 GCA_964445015.1 uncultured Candidatus Saccharibacteria bacterium | reverse complement strand
GAATTGCAAGAGTTATCAACTCGCCTCATGGATCGTTTACCCGCCGATGCTCAAGAGAGACTCAAGGGAGATGAACAATTTTTTAAAGATTGGATTCCTCTTCTTCGTTCACCCGAAGCATTAACAGATTCACAGTGCGAGGCAATGCTTAAATCGATTGACGGAATCAGAATTGATATCAACTGGTTGCGTGAATTTGAAACGAATAATCCTGTGCCGGAGACACCCCTCGAGCCAGCACCGCCTGCTCCAGAAGAACAAGCATCCATCACCGAATTGACCGAAGAGGAACTAAACGAGCTCAAGGCTGATTACCTGAGCGATATTGCGAAGTTGCAGAATTTTTATGAAGTCCATGCGAGCACCCTATCCGAATCGGAACAAGTCAAGCTTGAGCCGGTGATGCGTTTTTACACCAGGCAGCGAGAACGACTTGAATCCAATGAGCCTTTAGCCCCAGACACCGTCGTTAAGCTACAGCACAATGCGCGCCGGCTTAAAGAGACCTTAGAACACTTCACCAGTCTGCTTCCGGCTCAACCACCAATACCAGAGCAATTCGTCCAACAGACGGCATCTCCACCTAATCCCGCCGAAGGCGCCCCCGAACAAGAAGGTGCCTTGACGGAGCGACAAGCCATCA
>CAYUJF010000055.1:1601-3733 GCA_964445015.1 uncultured Candidatus Saccharibacteria bacterium | reverse complement strand
AAGACTTGCCTTTTGCCAAACGACCGTCAATCAATTTTCTCGAGCCAAAAGAGATTCCAAGAGTTAAGGATTCAACCGATGAATTAAATGACATTGCCGATGTTACGCCGATGGCGTTGGCCAACTTGGCCATTGAACTGGTTGGCTCGGAGGGCGTGGTAGATGCGATTTTATCAAAGACCGTGAAAACCTTAAGATCATAGCATGCAAGTTAAAAGTTCGTAACGTTCGTAAGGTTCATAAAGTTGAACAGTAGGTTGAGAACCATAAACAAGGAAGAGGATAACATTATGAACTTTACTAACCTTATAAACCTTATAAACTATCGCCATGGATGATTTAATTTATTTAGAAGTAGACGAAGAAATTACATCGGTTATTGATCGTCTTAAAAAAAGTAAGGGCAAACGACTTGGGATAGTGGTGCCACGCGGGGCTATGGTTTTACAGTCGGTGGTGAACCTTAAGCTAATCGAAAGAGAAGCTGAGAAAGCCAAGAAAAAAGTTGCGCTCATTACTTCAGACAAAGTTGGACGAAGCCTAGCCATGCAAGTCGGCGTGCCCGTTTTTGATGATGCCAAGCAGGCAGAGGTAGCCGAACCTGTAGCTAGAGCTGAACGAACACCGGTTGGCCAAGATGTTATTGAAATTGACATGAGTGATGAATCGGGAAACTTACCAGAGGGCGTTAATGTTCATTACTATAACGGCGAAGAAGAGGCAAAGGGCGTGCCGAAGGTAATGCCAAAAAAGCCTGAGCTGAAAATGGAGAAAGCGAATTTTGCATCGCACAAAGTTGCGGCTGCCGCACCGGTAGCTAAGGCATCATCCGATGTAATTAAGAAAAAGCGTAAAATTAAAATCATCGCAGCTGTTGCAGCGGTTTTATTGGCTATTATAGGATTTTGGATATTATTTCTTAGAGCCGAAGTAACCGTGACGGTACCGGCCGATGTTTATGAAGCCACCGCCGATGTAACGGTGGACTCAACCTTAATGTCGTCTGACCCAGCTGCCGGTAAAATCAAGGGTGATTTGCTTGAAACTCAAAAAGAATTTTCTAAAGATATTAGTGCAACTGGTAAGAAAAATACCGGCGATAAGGCCAAGGGCACGCTGACTTTTTACAATGGTACCGGTGTCGACAAGAGTCTGGCTGCAGGAACGGTGGTGACTTCGGATGACGGCAAGAAATTCAACCTTGATTCGGCCATTACTATTCCCAAAGCCACTCTTGATGCCGGCGGCAATATTGTGAAAGGAAAAACTAACGGTGCGGTTACTGCGCAATCCTCGGGCACCGATTATAATATGTCCTCATCTACTTCTTACACCATCGCATCGGAATCCGCCTTATCGGCTCAAGGGGAGACCAGTGGCGGTACAACGAAGGAAGTGAAAGTAGTCTCGGCAACTGATTTGGAACAGGCTAAGGATCAGCTCATCGCCGAAGCTCCTAAAACCATGAAAGCTGAGCTAACCAAGCAGGCGGGCGGAAAATACATTCTTGATAGCGCTATTGACTACAGTGTCCAAGACTTCTCGGCTAACAAGAAAGCTGGTGACGAGGCGGATAAGTTTACGGTTAAAGCGAAGGTTACCGGAAAAACAATCGCCTTTATCCAAGATGATTTACGCCAAGCTGTCGCTAAACAGGCAGAGACAAAGGCACCAGAGGGTAAATCGTTACTTGTGAGCGAAAGTGACACCATTACTCCAGAACTTAAGAAAATGGACATGGCCAAGAAAGAACTCCTGCTGTCAGCTAAGTTATTTACCCATATCGGCCAAGCAATCAACACCTCTGGGTTAGCTGCTCAACTGCGTTTTAAGTCAGTGAAAAACACCAGAGCATTAATTGCATCTCAAGCCGGTTTGAATGTTGACGCGGTTAGTGTCTCGTTAAAACCTAATCTATATTGGCTAAGAATGCCGGTGTTGCAGAAGAATATTAAGATAAAATTTAACTACCAGAATAAATGATATTACTCGGTTTAGATTTGGGAGCTAAACGAACCGGTGTGGCGGTGGCAAAAGAGGGGCACATCTTTACCCGCGACACAATTGTCGGGTGGGACTCATACGACCAACTTTCAAAACAGATATCAGATATTATCCGAGACGATAAAATT
>CAYUJF010000055.1:0-1591 GCA_964445015.1 uncultured Candidatus Saccharibacteria bacterium | reverse complement strand
TGATAAAGTGATTGCCGGTGTGCCGGAATCAGCTTCTGGGGATGCTGCCCATAATGTCATTACCGTCATTGGAAAACTGGAAAAAGATATTGGGGCGAGTATCGAGCAGGTCGATGAGACGTTGACCAGCATGGAAGCGGGTCGCAGGCTACAAAACATCAAGGAACCAAACCATGGAAACAAAGACGACAATAGAGAAGCGGCTAAAATCATCCTCGAAGATTACCTGGCGCGCTAAACTAATTACGATCATCGTTTTTATTTTTATCCTGCTGGTTTTAGCGGGGTTGTTCTTGGGTTATATGGTGTCGCGGCCGACCAATTCAGATGTTGCAGTGGTTAAATTGACTGGCAGTATAGTAAAAGATGCATCCACCTTAAACCAGAAGGGCCTGATTCGATTTCCGTTGGCATTTACTATCTACATGAAATCTAAGCATATTGATATCCAGGAAGGTTATTACTCGTTAACCGGCACTTCTCTAAGAGAGATAGCAGAGGCGATTGCGGCCGGGCCAAACACCAACCGCATCACCTTCCCGGAAGGTTTCTCGGCAGCTCAAATGGCTCAGCGACTTAACTCGTACAAAATGGATGGCACCGGATTCTATCGGGCCGCAAAAAATGAGGAGGGACGATTATTCCCTGACACCTATTTTTTCGACGAAACGGCATCGATTAGTGAGATTGTAAAAAAAATGACCGACGATTTCGAAAGTCGGACGGAAAATATCAGTTTGACTGACGAAGCGCTAATTATTGCATCTATCGTTGAACGTGAAGCAAAAAAAGATGACGAAAGAGCCAAGATAGCTGCGGTATATTTTAACAGGGTAAAGCAGAATAAGGATTTAGAGGCTGATCCCACGGTGCAGTACGGCAGGGATTTGCAATTAATCGCATCGCAAGGACTTGATAACGTCGATTTATGGCAACCATTGAAGTCAGGTGAGGTCAAATCAATTTCGTCAGCTTATAATACATACATGAATGCCGGTTTGCCGCCGGGACCCATCTGCAACCCCGGTATTAAAAGCATACAAGCGGCGGCTAACCCGGAACCCAATTTCGATAAATTATTCTTCTTTCACGATAAAAATGGTCTAATACATTTTTCTAATTCATTCGAAGAGCATCAAGAACTAATCAAGCAGTTTGGGTTGTAGATAGTATCGTATGTTCTTAAGTAGAGTGGTTACTGATGTGTGGGCTTATCAAATAGTGCCTTGTAAGAACTGGTCTTGCCCAATCTTATTCGGTAAGCTTATAATAGTATTCTTGGGAGAAAAAAGATTTGGCCATGAGAAATATGTTTCGCAGCTTAAGCCATGATATTGGTATCGATCTCGGTACTGCCAATACTTTAGTGTACGTCAAGGGCCGAGGTGTTGTTATTAATGAACCTTCGGTGGTGGCAATCAACAAAAAAACCAAGCAGATCTTAGCTATTGGTGATGAAGCAAAGAAAATGGTCGGCCGTACACCGGCCCATATTGTGGCCACAAGACCTTTAGTCGATGGCGTAGTGAGCGATTTTGAAGTTACCGAACAAATGTTACGTTATTTTATCAACCGAGTTCATAGAGAGAGA
>CAYUJF010000054.1:0-4063 GCA_964445015.1 uncultured Candidatus Saccharibacteria bacterium | reverse complement strand
CGGCTGAAAGATACAGAGCAAAGTTTGAAGAAGATACCGGAATATTTTCGCGGTTTCTACCCTATGCAATGATGTTCGGCTTAACACATAAGTGGGCCAAGGCATTTAAAGGGCTCGATGTAACTCCGCCAGATTGGTATTCGGGTCACGGTGCTTTTAATACGATAATTTTCGCCGATATGATGAGTGATGTTTCGCACAATATGAGTTCGACAATGGTTTCTTCGCCGCAATCAAGCGGCTCAAGCGGCTTTGGCGGCGGTTTTTCCGGAGGGGGTTTCGGAGGCGGTGGCGGCGGCAGTTGGTGATATAATGGCATCAGTTCATAAAGTTTATAAAGTTAATAAAGTTTGTAAAGTAGCAGAAGGGTTAAGCATGATAAAGAAATCATTCACATTAGCTGAAGCCGAAAAGATTGGCGAGAAACTGGGTATCAAATGGGATAAGTTCGATGTAGCACAGTATCATAAAGGTCTAAATGTCGAAGCGGAACATGGCAAGGTCGACAAAGATACTAATGTTACTGATGATGACGATATTGTAACCGGTAAAATTGCGTTGGCTCACTTAAACGAATTACCTGATTATTACGATCGACTTTCGAAGATTGAAAACGGTTAGAGCTTCTGAAGCTTGCTTTATTATTGCTCTCTATCAGGTTTGGTGGTAAGATGTATTCTGTATGTGCCCATAGCTTCGGCCCGAGGCCGATCAGCCTTGGGCTGACAATGGATAGATTATGCGCCCATAGCTCAATGGATAGAGCGTCAGCTTGCGGAGCTGAAGGTTAGAGGTTCGACTCCTCTTGGGCGTACCATGTTTCCAATATTGAGAAAGCGCCGATTCTGGCGCTTTTTTGTAATTAATTTCAGCTGAATGATCTTGAAAAATCATATAATCTATGGTAATCTTATTAGCTTGGTTCATTGACATCACTGGTGCAAGTTACAGATAGTGCGAACCGACCCGTATAGCGGGTCGTGATGAGGTCCACCTGAGGAGGGACTGGCCGTGAGTTGTCTTTACGCAGAGGAAGAACTACGGCATGTCGAGAGGCTTCAGCCGGAAAGTTGGCTGAAGCCGATCGGCGAACTACTACCCCAGGACTTCGAACGTCTTGGAGAGGGAGTGTACCTCGACCATACCGGGGTGGCGCCCTTCCCGGCATCGCTGCTGGAACGGCACTTCGACCTTCTGAGGCGCCGTGTGTTGGGCAACCCCCACTCCGTCAGCCCGTCATCGTCTGCCTCGTCGGCGCTCGTCGAGGAGGCGCGACAGAGGATTCTCTGGTACTTCGGTGCGAGCAACGCCGAGTATTCGGTGGTCTTTACGCCGAACGCCACTGGCGCGCTCGACGTGGTGGGCGCCAACTTCCCCTTCGACGCCGGTAGCCGTTGCGCGGTGACCCTCGACAACCACAACTCCGTCTGGGGTATGGTGGTTACACCGGCTCGCCGAGCCGGCGCCAGCATCGACATCGTTCCCCTGACGGACGAACTGCGCATCGACGAGGAGGCAATGGCACTGGTCCTGAAGCATCAGCCGACCAGCCCGAGCCTACTTGTCTACCCAGCCCAGTCCAACTTCTCGGGTGTCAAGCACCCGCTTGGTTGGATCTTCCGGGCTCAGTGCGAGGGCTGGAGGGTCTTGCTCGATGCGGCGGCCTTCGTGCCGACCAGTCGGCTTGACCTGCACGGCGTCCTGCCCGACTTCGTGACGGTGTCCTTCTACAAGATGTTCGGATACCCGACCGGCATCGGGTGTCTGCTGGTCCGCAACGACGCACTGCACTTGTTGCAGCGCCAAACCTTCGCCGGCGGTGCCGTCGCGGCGGTTGACCCCTTGGGCGGCCGCTTCTGCCTGACCCGAGGACCGGAGGCCTACGAGGATGGCACTATCAACTTCCTCGGTATCCCGGCTGTGCCATTCGGTCTCGACCATCTCGAGAGTGTTGGCATCGACAACATCTCGGCGTCTATCGAGCAGATGATGGGATGGTTGCTCAAGGGGCTACAGGCGCTCCGCTACACGAACGGTCAGGCGGCCGTGAGGATCTACGGTCCCAAGAACACCTACATGCGCGGCGGGACCGTCGCCTTCAACCTGCTCGACCGAGACGGCCGCCTCATCGACTGCGACCACGTGGTAAGTGAGGCGGGCAAGCGAGGCATCTCGCTGCGCTCCGGTTGCTTCTGTAACCCCGGCGCCGGCATGTCAGCCCTCGGTATCACCGAGGAGGAGCTGGCTGGATGCATGGGGGAGATCTGCTCAGCCGGATTCGGCAGTCAGGTCGATGCACGCCGCTGCGTCGAACGCAACGGCAAGGGGTCCGGGGCAGTTCGGGTCTCGCTCGGGTTGGCTACGAAGTTCGCCGACCTATGGCACTTCATGGCGTTCCTCGAGGACACGGTCAGGAAGGAGGAGATGGAACAGTGAGACGCACTACCGCTCGAGTGCAAGCGAACGGTACAACCGGGTGGAACATCAACCTGGTTGGCATTCTGTTCCTGACCCTCTTGCTGGTGACTATCGCCACCATCATCTGGGTCCAGGGTCTCAAGCACTAGGAATCACGCTCGCGGGCCCGGTCGGACGCAAGCCCGGCCGGGTCCGCCACCCAATTTATAAATTATCGTTTTTTATTTCTAAATCTCTGTTCAAACATGTACAAACCTGTTAATATAGATTCTATGGGCTTAACACGCAAAGTTGCTTACAATACTGGCGCATTAATATTTGGGCGGGTTCTCAACACTGCCATATCACTTGTGATAGTAGCTCTTCTGACGCGCTATCTCGGAGTCGCTGGTTATGGCCAATACACGACTGTTTTTGCTTTTGTTGGTATATTTAGCACTTTTGCTGACTTTGGTTTCATGCTGGTTTTATTGCGTGAACTCGGTGCCGGCAAAATGCCAGAAGAAAAAGCTGTTGCCAATGTATTATCCATTCGTACTATTTTCGCACTTTTAGTCTATGCACTCTGTTTTTGCCTTGGCTGGTTGATGCATTATCCTTTAGCAGTCCACCTGGGTATCGGAGTTATTGCTATCGCCATGTTCTTTAACAGTGTTCAGGGCACGATAATTGCGGTTTTACAGGCAAAATTAGAGGCTCAAAAAGCTGTTATTGGTGATATTGTCGGACGCGTCATTATCTTCGCACTCACGTATTTATTGTTTTTGGCGCATGCTCAACTGGTGGCCTTATTGGTTGCATATGCTATCGGTTCAGCGGTTGATGTAGCAGTTAAAAGCTACTATGCCAATAAGCTCATCCCGTTGCGATTCGGTTATGATGCCAAATACTGGCGCTATCTGTGGGGCGAATCCTGGCCGATTGGGTTGGCGGGGATTTTATCAATAATTTATTTCAAGGTGGATTCGGTAATGCTTTCTGTTATGAAAACACCCAGTGACATTGGTATTTATGGTGCACCGTATAAGATATTTGAAGTAGTTCTGGCGCTATCAGCCCTTTATATGGGGGTGGTTTTCCCAATTCTGTCGCGATATTACGCTCAGAAAGATTCAACCGGCTTTGAAAATGGCATGCAAAAATCTTTTGATTTTATGACATTGCTTTCATTGCCGATTATGGCTGCCTGTCTGGCGATCGCACCGGCAATTATCCATGTTGTCGCCGGTGAAAGTTTTGTAGTAGCGCATACTTTTAGTATTGGAAATGTAGCTGCAACCACACCTCTTGTTTTGCAAATACTTTGTTTTACGGTACCGCTAAGTTACTTAACTAATTTATTTAACAATATGATTATCGGTTGCGGCCGCCAGAAAGTTCTATTATTCCCTAATTTATTATTTCTTATTTTCAATGTTGGGTTAAACCTTATACTAATTCCAAAGTATAGTTATATTGGCTCGGCGGTGGCAACAGTATTGACAGAAGTAGTTGTACTATCGGTCAATTGGTATCTTCTTAAGAGATTTGCACAATTTAAAATCAGTTATACTGTTCTATTTAAAACACTATTGGCCTCGGTGATGATGTTTTTGATTATGTACCTTACTCGAAACATGAATATCTTAGTGCCGATATTGTCTGG
>CAYUJF010000053.1:3895-4225 GCA_964445015.1 uncultured Candidatus Saccharibacteria bacterium | reverse complement strand
CGCTTGGCAATACTCGACAAAATGTTAGCGGTTATCGATGCTCCACGAGCCGAACTTTCGCAGTACGCGCCGCGTATTACATCGGTGAAAATCGACCCTGAAAAAATCGGTCAACTTATCGGTCCGGGTGGTAAACACATTAATAGCATCATTGAACAGGCTGGCGGTAAGGAATTGGTATCTGTTGACATTGAAGAAGACGGTACAGTTCTGGTTTCATCAGCCGATTCCAAGGCAGCCCAAATCGCGGTTGATGCCATTAGCGCCGACACCAAAGAGGTCGAGGTCGGTGAAGTATACGAGGGAGAAGTCACCAATATTCAAAAAGAT
>CAYUJF010000053.1:1334-3885 GCA_964445015.1 uncultured Candidatus Saccharibacteria bacterium | reverse complement strand
ATCGTCCAGATATTGCCCAACAAGGACGGTATGGTCCATATCTCGGAAATTTCTCCTCAGCGTATCGAGAGGGTGAGCGATGCTCTTAAGGTCGGTCAAAAAGTCAAAGTTAAGGTTGTGACAGTCGATAAAGAACGCGGCCGCATTGGTTTAAGTATTAAGCAAGCGGCAGACACTTCGTCTAATCCGGCTCAATAATACTTGGCATCCATTTCGTTTTTGAATTTTATTATTGTGTTATAATTAATTCATGACGACACGAGGTTGGATAATTTGGATTATTGTCCTCCTGCTTGTAATAGGTGGCGGTTTTACCGGTTACTGGTTTTTTTTCATGCGCGGTAAAGTCAGTGCCGATGTTGCCACATCAAATGCAACATACAATACGCAAATGACCATCAAACAGGGTTGGAGTTTTGTGTCATTCCCATACAATACGGTCTCCACTGTGGCTGATTTCGAGTCGAAACTTGGTTCCAGCACAACGCTGAAAGCGCTCTATCGCTGGTCTGGTCAGGCATGGGTTAATGCTCTTAAAGAAGATGCGGTTCAGCCAGGTATTGGTTATTTGGCATACTTCTCCCAGGCTGCGACTATCGATATGGGCAATAACAATCAAACCGATTACAAGAAAGCTTCGATAGTTGCCGAGACGGAGTGGCGGTTGGTTGGCAACCCAGGCCTATGGAAGACCCAGTTTAAAACCAGCGGTTCTTCTTCGACCGAATTCATTCCTTACACCGGATTTACAGTCGAACTAAACGATGGTACCTCGCTATCAATGCTGGAAGCTATTGCTAAGGGCTATGTTGCTACTAGTTTGTTTTTGGAAAACAATAATCCAACCTATTCTTATTTGAAACTTTACGACCTTTCCGGCAGCTATGTACCGAATTTCACCGGTTTTTGGTTTAAGTCGAAAGATGATAATGTTGAAAGGTTGACCTTCTCCGCCGCTGGTCAAGCAGTCGATTTAACCTATACCGCAGCAGATCTTGATGCAGGTAATAATCTCACCGCTCCCGCTACACCATAGGGTTGACAGAAATTATAGGTTATGGTACCATTAACACAGATGTTTAAAGAACTCTGAGTCAGTCGATTGGAATCGACGCAAGTAATTTGGTTTGTTATTAGTTTTCTACGAAATGAAGAAATGGTAAATAAAGAAGAAGAACTCCAGAAAATAGCGCAAGAAATCGCCGACGATAAATCGTTGCCTCTTTGCGAAGGAACTACTCAAGCTGTACCGGGCGAAGGTGCGGCCGATGCTGATATATTATTTATCGGTGAAGGCCCTGGCAAGGAGGAAGATAAGCAGGGCCGCCCTTTTTGTGGTGCTGCCGGTAAATTTTTGGATGAGCTGCTGGCCAGTATCAATCTCGATAGAAGCAAAGTTTATATAACAAACATTGTCAAACATCGTCCGCCCAACAATCGCGACCCGTTACCGGAGGAAGTGGAAGCCTACTGGCCTTATTTAAATCGACAGATCGACATCATCGACCCTAAAATTATCGTTATTTTGGGCCGTCACTCAATGGCGAGGCTCATGCCAAACCTGGGGACAATTTCAACTTTACACGGCCGAGCTTTCAAAAAGAGCGGACGATGCTATATGGCGCTTTACCACCCGGCAGTGGCTCTTTATAACGGTTCAATGAGGAAAGTTTTACTCGAGGATTTCCAAAAATTAGCAACATTAATGAAGAAGTCAGGAATTATCAATAACAATGAATAAAAATAGTATCGAACTAATTAAACGGGGAGAATATGGCAGATAATAATCAAACAAGTCAGCCGATCGCAAGTCAGCCGGCACAAAACACATCCAACACCGTTCAGAGAACAACAGCTTGGCATTCTGAAGTTCCCAAGCCAAGACCGCAGTTTAATGATATCCGTCGCCGTCCGACGGGCGATAATCGTCGCCAAAACGGAAATGATCGACGCCAGAATAACAGAGGAAATCAAACAACTTTCTCATCAACGGCGCAAGCTGGCGCCAAGCCTGGTTTAACCACAATGAACGTTCCTCAAGTCAGAGGAAAATTGCGAATTATCCCGCTGGGCGGCTTGGGGGAAGTCGGCAAAAACATGACTGCCTTGGAGTATAACGACACGATTGTTGTAATTGATTCTGGTAGTATGTTCCCGGATGCGTATATGTTTGGCATCGATTATCTTATTCCAAACATTCTGTACCTCGAAGAGAGAAAAAATAAAATCAAGGGCATAATCTGCACCCACGGCCACGAAGACCATATTGGCGCCTTGCCATTTGTGGTCAAAAAGCTTGAAGCGCCTGTCTATGCCACTCCGTTTGCCAAGGGATTAATTGAACTCAAGTTCGAAGAATACGGTATCAAAAATGCACCGCTTCATTCGATGAAAGATGGCGATGTGCTTAAGTTTGGCGATATTCGTGTTGAGGTTTTTGCCGTAACACACTCAATTCCCGACGCAGTTGGTTTTCATATCACAACTCCACCGCAGACCGAAGGAGGCAAGGAGAGCCGTATTATTTGGACCGGCGACTGGAAAATGGACT
>CAYUJF010000053.1:397-1324 GCA_964445015.1 uncultured Candidatus Saccharibacteria bacterium | reverse complement strand
GCTGGCAAACCGATTGATATGGAAAAAATCAAGAAATGGAGCACCGAGGGAATCGACGCTCTCTTTAGTGATTCGACCAACGCTGAACGACCAGGTAGTACCATCTCCGAGCGTGAAATCGGCAAAAGCTTTAAAGAGATTTTCTCTCAGGCTAAGGGTAGGGTAGTGATCGCCACCTTCGCCAGTCAAATTCACCGTGTCCATCAGGTTATTCGGGCAGCTGTGGAAACTAACAGAAAAATTGCTTTTTCCGGTCGCAGCATGGTACGGAATGCTGAATTAGCTATTAAAATGGGCTATATCGATGTTCCTAAGGATTTTGTGGTGCCGCTGGAGCGCACTGCGTCTATTCCACCTGATAGATTACTCATAATTTCAACTGGTAGCCAGGGCGAAGAAATGTCATCGCTATTTCGAATGGCTCAAGGCTCGCACCGACAATTCAGGATCAAGCCAGGTGACACGGTGGTACTTTCGGCTAGCCCGATCCCAGGCAACGAAGCGGCTGTTGGTGATGTTATCAACGGACTTTTTAAGTTGGGCGCCAAAGTTGTCTATGGCAAGGAAGTCGACGTTCACGTTTCGGGTCATGCTTACCGCGATGAAATGGCGACCTTGATCCGTGCTGTTAAACCAAAGCATTTTGTCCCGATTCACGGTGAATATCGCCATTTAGCGCTCCACGCCGAATTGGCGCGCGAACTGGGTATAAAAGATACGTTCATTATCGAAAACGGTGAAATACTGGAGATTGCCGAAGGCAAGGTAGAAAAGTCGCAGTGGCGGGTGCCGGCCGAAAGCGTTCTAGTCGATGGTCTTGGTATTGGTGATGTTGGTAATATCGTTCTACGCGATAGGCAGGCCATGGCTTCCGACGGCATATTTGTCTGCATTCTGACCGTCAGTCGCGATACGCATGAGATTTTG
>CAYUJF010000053.1:0-387 GCA_964445015.1 uncultured Candidatus Saccharibacteria bacterium | reverse complement strand
CATGCGCGCAGCCGAGGAACTTATTCGGCAGGCTCGTACTGAAATTAAGAGAACGTTCTTTGCCGAAGATGCCAAACACAAGGGTGATTGGGCTATAGTAAAAGCGGCCCTTCGAGACCGCCTGTCCAAATTCCTATCGGAACAAACCCACCGCAAGCCAATGGTCATTCCAGTAATTATTGAAGTCTAAATATAGTTTATCAAGTTCATAAAGTTTATAAGGTTCATAAAGTTGGATAATGAGACCATCTTTATTTACACTTATCTAAATTTAATGTATTATTATTGATTGAAGATAGGGCGCCATCGTCTAGTGGTTAGGACGCCAGGTTCTCATCCTGGTAACAGGGGTTCGATTCCCCTTGGCGCTGCCAAATATCAACAATG
>CAYUJF010000052.1:0-4332 GCA_964445015.1 uncultured Candidatus Saccharibacteria bacterium | reverse complement strand
GTGTGCTGCTTTCGACCACTCAGCCACCTCACCATATATATATTCTATATCTGATAGGCAGTTTTTTCAATGGATTAGCCTGCGATATAATGGATCTATTATAAGTGATAAAATGTAGGTGAGTTTGTATTTATCAATAGAACCACCCTTCGCCCACGATCAAATGATCGGGGCTACGGTGCGGTTAACCTCTTTGCGAAAATACGCAAAATAGGTTAAGGAGGAATATGGAGAAGGGCGATCAAAAGATTGTCATCTATTGGAGCTGGAAGAAGACACTCATGATTATCGCAGCGGTCCTGCTGGTTCCAACGCTGTTTATATGGATCTTTTCTTTTACTTTAAAAACCACCGTCATTTCCCCTAATTTCTACAAAGGCGTCCTCAAAAAGGCCGATACTTATAACCGCCTTGTCAACGAAGGTATCCCCTCTCTTGTTCTCAGCTCCACGGTTTCGAAAGATGCCACCACCGACGTCGTCGCCAAGGAATTGATAGTTTTTGTGGTTCAAAAAACCATTGACCCGTTATGGGTCCAAGCTGCCACCAATAAACTCATTGATGAGATTGTGGTTTTCTTACGTGTGGGCAACAAGGCTGGCAATAAAGTTGAGGTGGATTTGGCAAGCGCCGACCAGTTCCTAAACAAGACCAATGCCTGGCTCGGGCTGGCAAGTCAAATGATCCCTTCCTGCACCGGTGGCGAGACCAAGACAGCAGCCACCATTTGCAAAAATGCCGACATTAATCCCGATCAAATCAGGCAAAGTATCGCTACAGTACAAAACGATATCGGCAACCTCAAACTCGGCACAATCAATATCGAAAATGACGTAACTAAGGTCAACAGCGTAGTCTCCTTTATTCAGAAATTTGTTAGAAATATCAACCTATATTTCTGGTTCTCGCTTGTGATTGGCCTGTTACTAATTGCGGCTATTGTCCTTCTAAGCTTTGAGGATTTACGCTTTATGTCAGGGCTAATCGCAATACCAATGGCCATAGCCGCGATATTCAGTTTGGTTGTAGTACTTCTTCTTAACCCGCTGTCGAATGTCGGCACTAACCTGAGCCTTGACCTGCCTACTGAAATGAAATCAATAATCGCCGATGCCCTTCATTATAATACTCTGGGCATTCTCCATCGCTTGGAAATAATATCGGTGATTGTCTTGGCTTTGGCGGTTGTGGTGTATTTTATCGATTGGATATTAAAGAGTCTGCGTCATCGTCGTACTTAGTCGAAACATCAAAAATGCCCCGGGTCCGGGGCATTTTTGATAATAAGATTTGATTTTTCTGCTTACTTCTTTAGTTTGAGGTCTTTGATTAGTTTGGCGTAGACTTTTTCATTATTCTTGCGCAAGTAATTCAGCAAGCGGCGACGTTTACCAACCAGAATCAACAGACCGCGCTTAGAGTCAAAATCGTGAATATGCTTGGTCAGGTGCTTGGCCAGCTGATTGATACGGTCAGTCAAAAGTGCGATCTGGACGCTCACCGAGCCGGTATCTTTGGTACTGCCACGGTATTTCTTTACCAGTTCTGACTGTGATTTTATTGCCTTATCCTGAACTTCAACGGCTGGTTTTTCAGTCTTTGGCGCTTCTTTCACGGCGACTGCCTTTTTCGCGACCACTTTTTTAGCCGCAACCTTCTTAGGCGCAGTTTTCTTAACCGTTTTAGTAGCTTTAGTTGTTTTTGTTGCTCTTGGCATAATTAATTTCTCCTACGTTCATAGATTACCAGATTTCTCTCAATCTGTAAATGGTAATCGGATTTCCACCCTTACCACTTCGTCGAACCGTTGGTCTTACCTTTCGTGTTCGGCATTTCTTCCCCGCCCATAGCTTGTGCCTTGTGCTCAATTACTTCGCCAACGCTTTCGGGCATCTCTTCTTTAGATAGTGGCAATGTACTGGATTGCGATTTCATCTGAAGCTGCCGGCTCTGAAAATCATTTATTTTGCCCACGATTCTATCGAGTTCACGTTCTATTGTAGTGTTGTCGATATGAAAGGCCGATGCCATGTCATGACCGCCGCCGCCAAAAATGCGGGCGATGTTTGAAACATCTACCCCTTTTTCGACCGATCGTAACGATCCATGCACGCCGTTGTTTCTTTCAACAAGAAGCATGACAAAATCTACGCCGGTGGCAGTTTTGATAAATTCGTCAATTACACCGCTGGATTCTTTGTCATCGGCACCCGAGTTCATGAAATCAGCTTTTGATAGGGTTGAATAAATAAATGATCCTTGTGGTACTTCCTTGAGGTTCATTAGAGCTTTACCCCACAATTTCAGGGTGCTCATCGGTTTTGTTTTGAAAATATTACGAATAATCTCTTGCTGGCGCGCACCACTGGCGACCAATTGCGCCGCTACTGTCAGACTTTTTGGCGTGGTATTGGCATTTTGGAAACTGCCAGTATCGGTTGTAAGCCCAGTCAAAAGCAAGGTGGCCACATCCGGGTCCATAAGGCCAATATTCTCAACACCTCTTTGTGGCGTTGACAGTGCTTCAATCAGAGAAACTAAAATCTCGGCCGTACTGGTAGCGGTTACATCGATCCAGTTGGTTTTGCCGTAATACTCATTAGATGCGTGATGGTCGATGTTGACAACCGGCACATTGTAAAAAAGCTCCGGGTCGTTGTCGTATATCAAACCGAGGCGATCCAAGTCAGGCGTGTCCAGAATAACAATTAGATCATACGGCAATGTACTGGCGCCAATTTCAACATGTCTTGGCTCAAGGACGCCGGTTTTGGTTGAAATGACAATATTGAGCTTTCTACCTTCGGAATCTGTTTTGTAACCCAATTTGTCAATTTCTACCTCGGAAGTGTCCAGGGTGATGGTGAATTCCTTACCACTTTGGACATTGTCTCGAATCAGCTCGAGTTGCGGCAGAAAACTGTAAAGACGCGGCACGGTGTCAGAAACAGCGCAAGTGACCTCTTTCTTAAGCTTGCTCAAAACCAGCGCCAAAGCCAAAAGAGAACCCAAGGCGTCTCCGTCGGGATTCTCGTGGCTTAGAAGAAGAACTCTCTGAGCTCCTCTAAGCAATTCGACTGTCTGTTGTTTTGGCGATAATTCCATGCTATCTGATTTAAGATTTACGATTAATGATTCAAGAATAATTCATGAATCATTAATCTTGAATCCTAATTCTCGCCTCGGCGATAGATAATCGTACCAAAGACATACCTCTTGTCAAGCATTCACCAATAAGGTAGAATAATAACGTAATAATCAATAAATAAGAAATAATCACTTAAGGAACACATGCCACTTTTAAGATCAGCCAAAAAAGCGCTCAGAAATTCGCGCCGCAAAAGGTCGCAAAACAGAAAAGCTGAAAACGAGATGCAAATCTCATTGAAGAAAATCAAGAAGGAAACTGCTTCTGTTGCCTATTCTAAAATAGATAAAGCCGTTAAAAAGGGTTTAATTCACAAGAATAAAGCGGCTCATATGAAATCTAAAATTGCCAAAAAATTCGGCACCCCAGTTGCTCGCCCGACCAAAGGCAAAACGGAAACAGCTAAGAAAAAAGTTGTCACTAAGAAAGTCGAAACGAAGAAGAAAGTTGCACCTAAGAAGAAAATTGCAACAAAAAAGAACTCCTAATTAGTCCTTTCTATATAAATTGATAAGGATATTTCTAATCGCTGCTCTATGGCGGTGAGTATTTTCCGCTGCCATCATTGACTTTGGCATTGGATGTAATTGTCATTGATTTGCTCGTAGTTCCGCCAATACTATTAGTGGCTGTAACAGTAATTGTGAAACTGCCTGTTTGGCTAGTAGTGGAAGGCCATAGAAGAGTATGGCAACCCGCATAGAAAGTCGCACCAGCCGGGACGCCAGCAGCTGAATAAGTGACCGTATCACCGGCATCAACTGTGGCTGCAGGTGTGGTGTAAGCGACAACATCTCCGGCGGTAATTGTCATATTAGTCAGGGATGGCAAGGTCGGATTATGATAAACCTCATTGACCGTAATATTGACCGTAGCCGTATTGGAGTCGTAGGTGCCGTCGTTAGATTTAAACGTAAACGAATCGGTGCCATCGTAGTCGGTAGTTGGAGTGTAGGTTAAGTTTGGCGCCGTTCCAGATAAAGTTCCGTGAGAAGGCGCCGAAACAATAGTGTATGATAGAGCATCTTCGTCAACGTCATAACTCATCAACTTTAGATTCGCCGCGACATCACGGTTAGTGACGATCGTATTTGGACTTGATGTCGGGCCGGAATTGATACCCATTTTTACTTCGGCAAAATATGCTTCGGCATCGGCCGCTGATACTTGGCTGGAAACAAGCG
>CAYUJF010000051.1:0-4367 GCA_964445015.1 uncultured Candidatus Saccharibacteria bacterium | reverse complement strand
ACCAAAATTCCTAAGATCGGTCGGGCTTGAATGGTTGTGGAGACTGGTTACCCAACCCAAACGATTTAACCGAATAATTAATGCCGTTATTGTATTTCCTGCGTACTATCTACGCTGGAAAATATCAGGTAGCAACCGTTGACAATCGACCTATTGTGGGGTACTATAATAGTGACGATTGGGTGGCGGATGCCACCCATTAATATTAAAAAGGAGCAGATATGTCATTAAATTTTCTACCTGCAATAAAACAGCTGTCACTCGAGAAAGGCCTTCCTGAAGACGTAGTTTTGGAAACCGTCGAATCGGCCTTAGCAGCCGCATATCGTAAGGACTACGGTAAATCGGGTCAGCATGTCATTACTAAAATCGAACCGGAAACTGGTCAAATTAAGATTTGGCGCGTTTATAATGTGGTTGCCAAAGAAGAAGATGTCGAGAACCCGCTTGCCGATGTCGTTTTGAAAGATGCCAAGAAAATGAAAAAGGGTGCCAAGGTCGGCGATGAAATTAAAGAGGAGCTACCCTACCATGACGAGTTTGGCCGTATTGCCGCACAAACTGCTAAGCAGGTGATAATCCAACGTTTAAGAGAAGCAGAACGCGACATCCTTTACGATGAATTCAAGGAGAAGGAAAAGCAAATCGTTAACGGCACGGTACAACAGGTTGAAGGACGTGTTGTTATTGTCAACCTCGGCAAAACTACCGGCGTTCTCTTGCCGAGTGGCCAAATACCAGGCGAGAACTACCCCATCGGCCATCGTATTAGAACTTATGTCCAAGACGTCGAAGAGTCGGCTCGCGGTCCCAGAATCATTCTGAGCCGTGCCTCAACTGAGTTTATGAAGGCTTTATTCGCTGTCGAAGTACCTGAAATTGCCAGTGGTACCGTTGAAATTAAGGGTATTGCCAGAGAGGCCGGCGCACGAACAAAAATTGCCGTATGGTCAGATGAAGAAGGTATTGACCCCGTCGGCTCTGCTGTTGGCCAGCATGGTTCACGCGTTCAGGCTGTTCTTTCGGAAATCGGCGAAGAAAAGGTTGATATTGTTCTGTGGGACAAAGATGATAAAAGCTTTATTGTCAACGCGATGTCGCCAGCGAGAATTGATAAAATCACTCTCGGCAAGAAGACCCGCCTAGCCAAAGTTGAAGTTCCTGAAGATCAGCTATCCTTGGCTATCGGCAGAAGGGGTCAGAATGTTCGACTCGCCAGCCAGATTACCGGATGGGAAATTGACGTTGTTTCAAGTAGCGCTAAAAATGACGCTACTTCGAAAGACGGAGAAAACAAAGAAACTGAAGAAACGAAGACCGAAGAACCAGAAAACGACAAAGTGGAAAATACTGCCCAGTCAAAACCAAAGAAAACGGTCAAAAAGAAACAAAAGAAGTAGCATGTCAGAAAGTGCCTTCGATATTTTCGACAGGTTCAGCCAATCAGCCCGAAACGTACTAATAAACGCCGAACAGATCGCCCGCGGCATGGATAGGCCTGTGTCCTCGGAGCATATTCTGCTTGCTCTTTGCACAACACGCAATACGCTGTCTTACGATATTCTCAAAAGTAATATGATTTCAGCCGATCAGATTCGGCTTGTGCTAAATGTCAAACCAACGTCTCGTGGTAATGTTCAGGGACTTGCTGACGAGGGCAGAACTATATTGAAACGATCCGCTCTTATTGCGGCCAGCTATAAACATCTCAGCATCGACGCTGAGCACCTCCTGATGAGTTGTGTGACAGGTACTAGTCTTCAAAGCAGAAAAATTATCATACAGCTTGGTGCCGACCCTGAAAAAATCAAGAAACAATTGGCAGATCTCTTTTCAGATTTGTCAGAAATGGACAAATTGATTCGTGATAAAGTCGGCGATAGTTCAGCTCCATCCCTCGAAGGCGTCATTGACGGGCTCAACGAAGGGAACCGGCCGAGCAAAAGCAAGACTCCTGCCATCGATATGTTTACGACTGATATGACAGCCCAGGCCAAAAAAAATGAGCTTGACACGGTTATCGGCAGACAAAAAGAAATTGGCAGAGCCCTTCAGATTCTGCTGCGACGCACTAAAAATAACCCGGTTCTCGTTGGTGAGCCCGGAGTTGGTAAAACTGCAATTGCGGAAGGTATTGCCCAAATGATTTCAAGCGGCAATGTACCGAGCGCACTTTCGGAGAAGAAGGTGTTAAGCCTTGATCTGCCACAGGTTGTTGCCGGCACGGTGTATCGCGGCCAATTTGAAGAGAGAATTAAGAAACTGATCACCGAAATAAACGCTCAAAAAAATATCATTTTATTTATCGATGAAATCCATAATATTGTTGGTGCTGGCAGCGCCGAAGGTTCAATCGACGCCGCCAATATAATTAAACCTGCTTTATCTCGAGGAAATATCAGGGTTATCGGCGCGACGACCCACGAAGAATATCGAAAATTCTTAGAGAAAGACTCTGCGCTAGAGCGAAGACTACAGAAAATCATTGTCAGGGAACCAAGTGTCGCCGAGTCTATCGAGATGCTTAAGGGCTTGAGACATAAGTACGAACAGTATCATAATGTCAAAATTACTGATGACGCCATTGAAGCAGCCTGTGAATTGGCGGATCGATTTATTCACGATAGAAACCTTCCGGACAAGGCGATTGATTTGATCGATGAAGCCGCAGCAGCTCAAACTATCAACAGGAAGACGCCTAAGGTGAAAAGTAATGCTGCGATTGTTAGCGAACTAAGCGAGAAGCGACAAAAAGCTATTCTCGGTGAAAAATATGACCTAGCTTTAAGTATCGACAAGAAAATAAAAAAACTGACCCAGGCACCAAAACAAACGGCTATTAAGCTTATCAGCCAGACTATCACCAGGAAGGATATTGTCGCCACCGTCGAGCAATGGACCGGTATTCCGATAAAATCTTCCGGTGATAGAGACATGAGCGATATTGAAGGCATCGAACAAAAACTAAAGAATAAGATAATCGGTCAAGACGAGGCCATTGCCGAAATCGCTAGCGCCCTCAAACGCAGCCGTATAGGTATTGCTGACGAGAAAAAACCCATTGGTTCGTTTATCTTCTTGGGACCAACAGGCGTTGGCAAGACATTACTGGCCAGTGAAATCGCTTATGAAATTTTTGGAACCCGAAAGGCTCTTATAAAAATTGACATGAGCGAATTCATGGAACGTCATAATATTTCCCGTCTCATCGGTGCCCCGCCAGGTTATGTGGGCTATGAAGAAGCGGGTAAGCTTACCGAAGCAGTCAGAAATCAACCATATTCAGTGATTCTTTTCGACGAAATCGAGAAAGCACATCCAGACGTTTTCAATATGCTCTTGCAGATAATGGAGGACGGTTACCTGACCGACGCTCAAGGTAGAAGGGTAAACTTCTGCCACAGCCTAATTATCCTAACCTCAAATATCGGTACAAGAAATATCGGCAAAAACAATATCGGATTCTCACCCCAAAACTGGGGAGAAAATTACGAGAAAATCAAGGAAAAACTGACCAAGTCCCTTGACCAGCAAGTTAGCCCTGAATTTATCAATCGCCTTGATAGCATTATTGTGTTTAAACCCCTCGACGAGAAGAGCATTATCGCGATAGCCGGCAAGGAAGTGTCACTGCTTGTTGCCAGACTTAAGAAAAGCAGCAATATTGACGTAATGGTATCAGCCACAGTTATCAAACAAATTGCTCAGTCGGGCGCGAACAATAAATTTGGAGCACGACCAATTAAGAGAGCCATCCAGTGTCTCATTGAAGACAAAATTGCCGATTACCTTATTCACGGCGGTGAGAAAAAGAAAATATACGTTGACTATATTCGTGGCAACGTAGTTGTTGATTCAAAAGCGTTTAAACGTTCATGACTGCAAATAAATATTATATTGGCTTAAAACCCGATATCCAATACCTTCCACACACCGACTTGGCCCGTGTCGAAAAGGCTATTGAATTTGCCCAGAAATGGCACCAGGGTCAGTTTAGATTGAGCGGCGAACCATACATAGAGCACGTTCTAAGCGTTTCCAAAACTGTTGCACAAATGAACCTTGATGGGGATGCTATTGTTGCCTGTATTCTTCACGACACACTTGAAGATACGCCCGTTACCCAGAACGATATTAAGAAAAATTTCGGGGCGGATGTATTGCGGCTCGTCGATGGCCTGACAAAACTTGACCGAATCCGAATTAGCAGTTCCTGGCTATGGCCGATCAAAACCAGCTACCGTGAAGTTGATAGGTACGAAAACCAGGTTGATACGCTCAGAAAAATGTTTTTGGCAATGAGTAAGGACCTCAGGGTGATCATAATTAAGCTCTCTGACAGGTTGAACAACCTGGCAACCTTAAAT
>CAYUJF010000050.1:3625-4540 GCA_964445015.1 uncultured Candidatus Saccharibacteria bacterium | reverse complement strand
CCGATGCCATGCTTGCCGCAACAACAGCAAAGGGCGTGCAAATCGCACTGCAAACGATTATTTTCTTAGTTGCGTCGGAAGGCTTAAACATCTTATTTGCCCGTTTGATACCAAGAGAAAATAGATGGCTAAGGATTGTAACAGCGTCAGTAATTTCATCTGTCGCTCTTATGGTTTTTTCAATATTCGCTTTGAAATATTTTGGTTTCCAGTTATTGCCACCAATAATTGCTCTTATTATTGTTAGCACATTCTTTGTTCAATATGTTCAAAAAAAAGAAAAATAATATTTTTGAGCCAACTAAAAACTCAATTCCCCAATTCATCGGGGAGCGGAAACGGCTGAATGAATGGCATCCGCAGGATTACGACGTCGAAGACAAAGGCACAGCTATTGCTCAGACCGCTAAACTGATGCCGGCGATATTATATTTGTTAATGTTTTTGGTAGTAGTGTCATTTGGTGTTAAGCTAGTCCGCCTACAGGTAGTTTTTGGCAAAGAACATGAACTCTTAGCGAAGGATAACAGTATCCGTTCGTACTTGGTAGAGGCGCCGAGAGGGCAGATTACAGATAGATCAGGCGTGCCCTTAGTAAACAACAGTCCTCAATATATTGCTCAAATTTACCCCTATAATCTTCCAAAAGATAGCGCGTCTCGACAGGTACTCATTGATAAAATCAACAATGAACTCAAGCCAGAGAAACCGATTACCCAGGAAAATCTTACTGAAATGCGCAATAAAAGTTTCGACCCGATTGTAATTAAGGAAAACATCGAAAGAGATTCGGTAGCTCACCTAAGGAGCCAATTTGCAGGTAATTCGGCGGTCGAAATTATTGCGGTAGCTCAAAGGAAATACATTACCGATGCTTCGCTATCGCATATTATTGGTTATGTCGGCAAAATGAGC
>CAYUJF010000050.1:0-3615 GCA_964445015.1 uncultured Candidatus Saccharibacteria bacterium | reverse complement strand
AAGCTGATATTGCCGAACACCCGACATATCAAACTAACGGCACGATCGGTAAGATCGGAGTCGAGTATAGCTATGATTCATACTTGCGCGGTATTCCTGGAAATAGGCAAGTTGAGATTGACAGCGCCGGCCGTCTGCAAAGAGTGGTTGAGGATACGTCTACAACTGTCGGTTCAACCGTCAAGTTGAATTTGTCAAATGATTTACAGAAGGTACTTTACGATGCGCTAAACCGAGCCATTAGCGATTCAAAAGGGAAGTCGGGAGCTGTAGTCGCCTTGGATCCTCGTAATGGCGGAGTGTTAGCTTTTGTGAGTATCCCTGGCTTTGATGCCAATATCTTTTCAGGCAAGATTGATTCAAAAAATTATAATCGTCTCTTGCAAGATGAAAATCGCCCTATGCTCAATAGGATTTTTGGAGGGTTGTACCCGCCCGGTTCGACTATTAAGCCTTTTGTCGCATCTTCAGCGCTCGATGCGGGTATAATTGATGAAAACACGACAATCTTAACACCCCCGGAAATAAAAATTGGAGAATGGATTTTCCCTGACTGGAAAGCTCATGGCAGCGCTGATGTAAAAAAAGCTATCGCCGAAAGTAATAACATTTTCTTTTATGCTTTGGGAGGCGGTTACGATAAAATCCAAGGCTTGGGGTCTGATCTCCTTAAAAAATATCTTACCCGATTTGGCTTCGGCGAAGTTACGGGCATTGATATTCCAGGCGAACAAGCCGGATTGGTTCCAGACAGGGCCTGGAGAAAAAAGGTTAAAAATGATAACTGGTATATCGGCGACACATACCACATGGCCATTGGGCAGGGTGATATGTTGGTGACCCCGCTTGAAATAGCTACTGCCACAGCAGCTATTGCTAACGGCGGTACACTCTACGAACCGCGTGTCGCGAAGGAAATTGTTTCTGCTGAGACCGGTGAAACAATTCTAAAGATCGCGTCAAAAATCAAGAAAAAAGAGATTATAAATGGCGATGCACTAAGAATTGTTCGTGACGGCATGCGCATGACTATCACTTCAGGTAGCGGATATTCGACTTTCGGTAACGATTTTCCGATTGAGGTAGCCGGCAAGACCGGCACGGCACAGTTTGGATCCGAGGGTAAAACCCATGCCTGGTTTACTTCGTTTGCGCCATTTAACGACCCGAAAATTGCCGTCTCGGTTTTCGTTGAGGCTGGCGGAGAGGGGTATCAATATGCTGCACCAGTTGCTAAAACAGCCTACGAATGGTACGCTCAGAACGCAGATAAATTAAATTAAAATCCCTAATTATTTTAGGAGTTGTTTGAGGTTACGGAGGAAATATGGCGAAACACATTATGACGCAAGCAGGCTTGGATAAAGCCATTGCCGAATTACATGAAATTAAAACTGTAAAGAGACCAGCTGTTATTAAGCGCATCAAAGAAGCCCGTGAGTTGGGGGATCTTTCTGAAAATGCTGATTATCAGGATGCTAGGGAAGAACAGTCTTTCATCGAGGGCAGAATTCAAGAGCTTGAAGAAACCATTAAAGATGCTCAGATAGTATCTGCTTCATCTGGTGATGTTGTCGGGCTTGGCTCTCGCGTTACTGTATCTTCGGCTCTTGGCCAGTCAGAGTTTGAAATTGTCGGCCCAAGCGAATCCGACCCAACAGAAGGTAAGATTTCCAACGAAGCACCTTTGGGCATGGCTTTAATGGAACATAAGACCGGTGATACGGTCGCTGTCAGTACCCCCGATGGCGAAGCGAAATACGAGATACTAAAGATAGAATAAGGAGAGAAAATGCTCGACTTATCACTTATTAAAGAAGCGCCAGAGAAAGTGCGCTCGGCTTTGAGTAAGAAGAAGGTCGATGTTGATTTCGACAAGTTGGTGCAATTAGATGAAAAACGTCGCTCTCTAATAGCGATGGTTGACGATTTGCGCAGCCAGCAGAAGCAATTCAGCAAGACTATTTCCACTATCTCAGCGGCTGACAAAGATAAGAAAATGTCAGAAATGAAGTTTGTGGCTGCTGAGCTTAAAAAAAGACAAGAAGAACTAAATGCCGCCGAGGAAGAGTTTCGAAAACTTTGGCAATTTGTGCCTAATGTTCCTGCTGATGAAGTGCCCGAAGGGGCATCCGATGCCGATAATAAGCAAATAAAAAAATGGGGGGAGGAGCCAGACTACGATTTTAAACCGAAAAGCCACGAAGAATTGATCGATATACTAGGCATCGCTGATATCGACAGAGCGGTGAAAGTCTCAGGCAATAAGTTTTATTATCTTATTGGCAAAGGCGTGATCTTGGAAATGGCTTTGATGCGCTATGCAATGGATAAGCTCATGGAAAAAGGATTTACACCAGTCATGCCGCCAGACTTAGTAAGGGCTGAAGCGATGTATGGCGCTGCTCACTTTCCGCCACAGGACGATGCCTATGCTCTGGAGCGTGATGATTTGTTTTTAGTCGGGACAGCCGAAGTTGGCCTTGCATGCTACCATAAAGACGAGACACTTAAATTATCCGAACTGCCTCGAAAATATTGTGGATATTCAGCTTGCTTCAGACGTGAGGCAGGTAGCTATGGACGAAAGGGAGGTGGTCTCTACAGAGTTCATCAATTCCATAAAATTGAGATGTTTGTTTATTCCAAACCAGAAGATTCGGAAACAGAACATCAAAGATTACTTGGAATTGCAGAAGAAATAATGAGAGAATTGGAATTGCCTTACCGTGTAGTAATAAACTGCGGCGGAGATCTCGGTTTGCCTCAATATAAGAAATACGACATTGAAGCCTGGTTGCCAAGCAAACAAGACTGGGGCGAAACACACTCTTGCTCAAACGACACTGATTATCAATCCCGTCGGCTGGGTATAAAATACGAGACTAAAGATGGTAAAAAAGAATTTGTCCATACTCTTAACAATACCGCCCTTGCTAGCCCGCGAATTATTATCCCGCTTTTAGAAATACATCAGCAACGTGACGGTTCAATTAAAATTCCCGAGGTACTCCGAAAATACACCGGATTTGATGTTATCGAACCAGCGGAAAGCTCATCTAATACCGAATTGTCAGAGACCTTGTAAGTCTTGTTGGTGTTATGTTTTGATGATATTTTGAGAATATGCAGATACTAATTAGAACTATTGGTACGAAAATAACAGGTGACCAGAAAAGTTACCTTCGCAAAAAGATTCTTAAATATGAATTATTAATTCCCAATTCATCGGTAGTGGAATGTTTATTTGAGCAAAAAGGGGGACCGCGTCGCGACGGTAACAAAATAGTTCACTTAAGGGCAAAAATACCTGGCGTTAAAAAACCAATATTTACCAAATCTTCGGCCCTGCCTAATTTTGATAAAGCCATTGACGTGGCCGAATCGAGATTTAATAGAATAATTCGCAAACATCTAGAACTGCAAAAATACGGCGGCAGGAAAACAAAATATTACTGGTCAAAGATCAAGCTGGTTCCGAAGCAGGCTATTAGAGGGTTGCACTTCAAAAGAACTAAGTAATTCCCCAAACTCTTCGTGGTACTCGCTTTTTATTTGTGGCGATGATAAGATACAGGCATGGGTATTTTAGATAAATTTTTTGGCAGTTTTAAC
>CAYUJF010000049.1:3354-4591 GCA_964445015.1 uncultured Candidatus Saccharibacteria bacterium | reverse complement strand
CATAAGCTCGTCGGCTTCGCCAGACCTTCCAAACTTCTCCTGAACAGCCACAAATCGTATTGGTTTTGGATGTGTCGAAGACAGCAGTACAGATACGGCAGATCCCAGCCCACCATTTATCTGGGCTTCTTCAGCCACCACAACTCCTCTAGCCTTATCAACCGCCTTTAGTATCGTTGCTTTGTCTAGGGGCTTGACGGTGTGACAGTTGATGACTGTAGCATTTATGCCTTCGTGCTTTAATTTTGATGCCGCCAGAAGCGCCTTACGAGTCATGAGACCGTTACTAATTATAACAATATCTTCGCCGCGGCAAAGTATCTGTGCTTTTCCTATTGAAAATTCTCGGTCAATATTGACGCTTTTTGTGTCTGCACGGCTCAGCCTAATATATACCGGTCCCTCGACTCTGGCAGCCGCCAGAATGGCGTTTCTGGTTTCTTCGGTGTCGGCTGGTGCAAGGACCGTCATATTAGGTAAAGCCGACATCATCGCCACGTCCTCCAACATTTGATGAGTGGCACCGTCGGGACCTGTCGATATGCCGGCGTGAGAACCGATCATCTTAACGTTGGCGTTATTATAGGCAATTGAGATACGGATTTGGTCATAACACCTGCCGGGTAGGAAGGCAGCGTAAGTGCACGCAAAAGGGACCAAGCCTTCGAGCGCCATACCAGCTGCTGCGGTAACCATATTCTGTTCAGCTACGCCAAACTCAAAATATCGATGGGGATACTTATCGGCGAACGAAGTGAGCTGCAGTGAGTCTTTCACGTCGGCACAAAGTGCTACGACCTTATCATTAGCTCCCAGCTCCAGTATGGCTTCTCCAAGTGCTACGCGCATTGAAAGATTATTGTCCATATTATAGTTCTCTAATCATTTGTTGGGCAGTTTTTTGATTAATGGCTTTTCCGTGCCAGCGATAATCGTTTTCAATTGATTTAACCCCCTTGCCCATAACAGTTCGTGCGATTATCACTACAGGCTTCTCGCTTGACTTTGCGTTGCTAAATGCATTGTCGATACTGCGGAAATCATGTCCATCTGCCTCCTCCACTTGCCAGCCGAAAGAGCGATACTTCTCGCCAAGCGGCGCCAGACCAATGACATTTTCCGTTGTGCCGCTAATTTGCATATCATTTCTGTCGATGATAGCGATGAGATTATTCAGCTTATAGTGAGCCGCGGCCATGGCCGCCTCCCAGACACTTCCCTCTTCTTGCTCGCCGTC
>CAYUJF010000049.1:0-3344 GCA_964445015.1 uncultured Candidatus Saccharibacteria bacterium | reverse complement strand
ACGACTTTAGCACTATTTCTTTTATAGCGGAGGGCTAAAGCCAAGCCAAGTGCTATCGACAATCCTTGGCCGAGCGATCCACTCGACGTTTCAAAGTATGGTAAAGATAACCGATCTGGATGACCTTGCAAATCCGAATCAATGTTGCGGAAAGATAGCATTTTTTCTCGGCTGATCGCTCCCATCTCATAGAAGGCGCCATAAAATGAAGAACATAAATGGCCAGCCGATAATACCAAACGGTCTCGATTGTTTGCCTTGGGGTTGTCGGCGTCATAAGTAAGCCCAAAAAAATAAAGGTAAGTCACAATATCTGTACTCGAAAGTGCACCGCCAATATGGCCGGATCCAGCAGCCGCTGTCATTTCCAAAATAGCTCTGCGAATGTTTAGGGCTCTGCCTCGCAGTCTTTCCGCCTCCTTAGTAGTCATAGTTCCATTATACCCGAACTGCACTCTGTTTCGCACAAAATAGTATCTTACGATTCCAAGATGTATCTTGGATCATCCGATTCGAAAAGAGCTGATCCGACGTATGCAATGTTATAGCCCAAGTTGCGGAGGGTTGATAAGTTATCTTCGTTAATACCACCATCAGCGGAGACAACGAGGTGTGGAAAGTTCTCTTTGGCACGTTCGATTTTATTGAGTGTTTCCGGTAGAAACGTACCTCCTGACCGGCCCGGATGAACCGTTAAGATAAGTAACTCATCGAAATCGTCAAGTAGTGGCAAGGCGTCGGCTATCGGTGTTTCAGGATTAATTGCGAGTCCTCTTTTGTGCCTGTCAACTGATTTATAAAATCTTCGATAATCTGGCTCGGCTTCGGCATGGATGATAATTCTATGATACTTATGTCCGTGAAGAATGTTGATATGTTTCGTGATATCATGTGTCATTAAATGATAGGTTGCAGAAAGTTTGGACCTATCAACGATATCTACAATATCGTGTAGTGCCAATGAGTCTGTCCCGACCAAATCATTAGTCGCTACATCTAACTGAACGCTCGTACATATAGTACTAGCTATGTGCAGTTTTCGTTCGAAGTCATTTGCGTTATCGCTCAATATTGCAGGTATGATCTTCATTAATAATTCTATGAATCGATTTCGTCAATGCGTAATTTGTGCCTAGGCTCGTTTGAAAAAGGCGTACTTAGCCAGGCATCGACGATTTCAAACGCTTCGGTCTGTGAAATATAGTCTGCCGGCAAGGATAAGATATTACTGTTGTTATCTTTACGGCTTTCAATGGCAACCTTCTTATTCCATATTACAGCTGCCCGAACCCCTTTAAATCTATTTGCCGCCATTGCCATTCCCTGTCCTGATCTGCAAAATAATATTCCCCTATCTTTTATGTCTGTGCCGACTCTTTCGGCAACTAATTTTGCATATTCGGGATAATCGGACGCTGAGTCATTACTTGCACCGAAATCTTCAACCTCTTCTCCCCTATCCTGAAGGTATTTTTTGACAGCTTCCTTGAGACTAAAACCACCGTGGTCGCTACCTAAGTAGATCATTGTTCCTCCATTATTAATTTACCACAATTGCCTAATGACTATTCTTTGTAAATTGTTATTGTCGATTTAGATGTCACCGACTTATCGACGCTTTCTAAGACATTTTGTCCTATTGTGAGATTGGCGTTATATAGAATTGTATTACCGTTGCTCGTTTTTTGAGAAATGGTTATGTGGTTCGGCATATCTTTGACCGGTATTTGATCTTTAATTATTCTGTAACCATCTGTTCGCCAGATTCTAATATCTTTAACCACAAATTCGCCTAAACTCTCTTCACCCTTAAGGGTAGTAACTTGGCCGAGCAATATCTTGTCATGCAA
The DNA here is from genome assembly GCA_964445015.1 of uncultured Candidatus Saccharibacteria bacterium. Taxonomy (GTDB): domain Bacteria; phylum Patescibacteriota; class UBA1384; order UBA1384; family UBA1384; genus CAYUJF01. The sequence continues at coordinate 1,494 of CAYUJF010000049.1, read as the reverse complement.
AGCGTTCGGATTGCTGAATTTTATTTGTACCAAATAACCTGTCTTTATTTTAGCCGGGGTAAAAGCGGGCGGCTCAAATGACGCCCATGCGCCATCTCTTACCGTAGACCAGTATCTAAAGCAAGCAAGGAGCCCTGCAGCAATCATCATTATCAGGAATATTTCAACAAGATATTTCTTCATGTCGCTTCTACTCCGCTACTCGCTCCTGGTACTACTATCTTTGGGAAAATAGGTTTATTTCTTGAGTTCTTGATCTACTAAGTTTGCGAGTTGGCTGTAGTTGGAGTATTGAGCTTGTTTCCCGTTTATATATATTGTCGGAGTGCCTTGCACACCCAGCTTCAGCCCATCCTGGTAGTCTCCTTGAATATTTTGTGAGAATTTACTTGCATCGAAACTTTCTTTGAACTTTGTCTCGTCGAGACCAATTTCTTTCGCGGCGGTGTAGAAATATTCATTCGAGAATTTGCTTTGATTTTCGAATAGCTTGTCATACATCAGCCAAAATTTCTCAGGACTCTGCTCTCCGGCTGCCTCGGCGGCTTCAGATGCTTTCTGGGCGTATTCATGGAAGCTTAATGGGAAGTGTCTAAATACCAATCCAACATTATCTTTATTTTTGTCGACAATTTTTTTAAGCTCTGCGGCGGCTGTACTACAATATGGACACTGAAAATCGGAAAACTCCACAATCGTCACTTTAGAAGGATTGCCATATACATGCCTTTTACCGCCAAGCAAAGTAATTTCATCCACTTTAACGCCAGATGGTGATTCATTGCTAATAGTTCCGTCAACAGCACCTGTTCCGGCTGGCTTGTTGTTGAATAAGAAAAATGCGCCGACTCCTAAGATCAACACAACAATAATTATTCCAAACGTTCTCATTATTTCCTTTCGCCCCCATTGATGATTGTTCTTATGCTCTCAACTGCTTTGTTGAGTTTGTTCTGTCTATTTTCAACGCGATATTGAAACTCTTGCGATTTTGCGATCTCTTGCTTGGCTATTTCAAGACGCTGCCTAATCAAATTATCAGGCATACCGCGTTTGTGCAACCTAGCCTTGATATCTGACAAGTTGGCGAAAATAAATATCTGGACAACGTCATCCGGGTATTTTTGTTTTAAGGTATTGGAGCCGTTAATATCAATCTCCATCACAGAAGGATGCCCACTCTTTCTTGCTCGCTCTATTTCTTCTTTGAGAGTCCCATAATAGTGGCCATTGTAGTAATTATATTCGGCAAAATCATTGTTAGATATTTTACTGATAAACTGTTCATGCGTAATAAACTGGTGTCGCCCATATTTGGCGTCGTCTGGCCGTTGATCTCTGGTAGTAGCGGTTTTAATCCACTTTAGTTTAAGGTTGTTATCATCCATTAACGTATCAATGATAGAACCTTTGCCTACTCCGGATGGACCAGAAAGGATGTATATTTTAGACATATCTCTCCATGTCTTCTGGGATTGGTATGTTTATATTGAT
>CAYUJF010000048.1:0-4598 GCA_964445015.1 uncultured Candidatus Saccharibacteria bacterium | reverse complement strand
AGCCCCAACGATGTGCGTTTAAACGAGATCTATGCCAACCCTATTAATGATCCAGTCGGCTCATCGAATGAATCCAACGGGGAGTGGATTGAGCTTTACAATAAAGGCACTTGGTCGAGAGACATCAATGGCTGGAGACTTGAGGATGCTGACCATCATTCACTGATTGTCGATGCCTCAAAAACCGGAGGTTCAACGGTTGTACCGGCTCACGGTTGGCTAGTGGTCAATAGAAATGGTGACCCAAATTTTTCACTCAATAATGGCTCCGAAACAGTTTATCTCTACGACGGCGGTATGCTTATTGATAGTTTCCATTACACAACTACAACAGAAACAAAAAGCTGGGGGCGCAAACCTGATGGTATAGGTACTTGGTTTAGCGATTTAACACCTTCCCCAGGAGGAACAAATGGCCTCTAAGAGAAAAAGGACGAAACGTTTCTTTGGGATGTTAAGTAAGTTAAAGCCAATAAACCTGATTCTTACGTCGCTGTTAATTGGGTCGTTAGGTTTTGCGGATTATGTATCGGCAACTACCAAAACTGCTGGGCCGCTCGAGGTAAGTTACGAGGGTGATACAATTTTCGCGCAGACCAATCTGTCCCCGGGCGCGGTGGTGGAAAAAACGCTTTCTGTGAAAAATAACGGGTCGGTGAGCCATTCTTTCGCCATTGCTACAGATAATGTATCAGGTGATCTGGCTGATAATATCCTTTTATCATCGGTGATAGATGGGACCACGGTTTGGACAAAGACTGTTAATGAATTGAGCAAATTACCGGAGAAAAGTTTGACGGTTTTGGACAATATCGGTTCCGGTCACTCGGCAGAAGTTGTCCTAAAAGCCGAATTTCCAAATACATCAGACAATAATTACCAGGGTAAAGATCTGAGTTTTGATATCATCTTTGGGACGCAAGAAGCCGAGCCGTCAACCGGAGATTTATCTATCGCGTCTCTTGGCAGAGGCGCCGTTTCATCGACGCTAACTGAAACAAAAGGCGAAGATCTTAAAACCAAAGGGACGGATAACGGCCAAGGCGATAAGTCCGCGTCATCTCAGGGTCAAAACAAGTGGCTTCTGTTAATTGTACCGGGAGTGGCCTTGGTGTCGTTAGCGATTTTTGCCAACACCTGGCAGCGCAATATCGGGTTGCCGCTTGTGGCTGGTTCCTCAGCTTACCTGTTATCACAATATGTTCATGGCGATATGTCCAACAAAACATTCTGGATATTCTTAGGAACTGAAACTGTTGGGGCGGGCCTAATTAAATTGCTCGTCAAAGACCATCATAAATACCATATTCGAAAGTTGCACCAAAGGTATTTTGTTCGTAAAATAGATTGATTTTTGTTCTCGAGTAGGGTATCATTGAGTATGTGCCGATGATTGTTGGCTGGTTTGATGGTTGTCGACGCGGGGTAGAGCAGTGGTAGCTCGCAAGGCTCATAACCTTGAGGTCGCAGGTTCGAATCCCACCCCCGCTACCACCCTTCGTCCACGATTTACTAATCGGGACTTCGGGTGGCCTGCGGCCAACCGATTAACAGATCGAAGGGTGTCACCCATAGCTTTAGCGACGGGTGGCAAGCACACAATCGTATGTATTATGTGTATTTGATAAAGCTTAAAAACAAAGGTTTCTATACAGGCTCGACCCCAAGGCTTGAAATAAGAATTAAAGAGCATGAGTCTGGGAAATGTGAGTCTACGAAAAATCTTAGACCTATAAAGTTAGTTTGGTATTGTGCGTTCCCAAATAGACTCGCAGCAAGAAGGTTTGAAAAGTATCTTAAAAAAGGTTCAGGACAATCTTTTAGAAATAATCATTTAATATAATAATTCTGGCTGTGTAGCTCAGTTGGTTAGAGCGAGGGACTCATAAGCCCTAGGTCGGAGGTTCGAGTCCTCCCACAGCCACCACCCTTCGCTCCGATTATGGAGCTTCGGGTGGCCTGCGGCCACCCATAGCCCTGATACGACGAAGCGACTTATAGCCACCCGATAAATCGAAGGGTGTCACCCATAGCTTAAGCGACGGGTGGCAAGAGTACATTTACCGTCAAAATAATTAGTAAATAATATTACATTATGGCTAACCCTATAAAATTTCCCGGTAATCACAAGCAAAGAACTCGACAGGTGATAATTTTTATCATCATTTTATTAGTGGCTCTTGGTCTTTATAATATTTTCAGTGTTCAGGACATGTACAAAACCAAGAAAGTGACCATTTCCGAAGTGCTGACCGAGGTCAATAATAAAAACGTCAATAAAATAACCGTTGATAAAAACAAGGTTGTCGCCGAACTTAAAGATGGCAATAAAATCCAGGCTTTCAAGGAAGATGGCGTCGGTATTAGCGACTACGGTATTGATCCTCAAAAATCAGATATCAGCGTCGAAGATCCTGGCAAGGGCAGCATTTGGCCAACCTTCTTCTCGGTTGTGCTGCCATTTCTTCTATTGGGTGGATTCGTGTACTTCTTATTGCGTCAGGCACAAGGCGCTAATATGAAGGCGATGAGTTTTGGAAAAAGCCAAGCCAGACTGGCCAACGGCAAAAAAAAGGTTAAATTCAACGATGTTGCAGGTCTCGAGGAAGCCAAGCAAGAACTGGTTGAGGTGGTTGATTTCCTTAAAAATCCCGATAAATTCAAAAAAATTGGTGCCGAGATTCCCAAGGGAGTACTCCTTGTCGGCGCGCCTGGTGTTGGTAAAACCATGCTTGCCAAGGCAGTCGCCGGCGAAGCCGGAGTGCCTTTTTACTCTTTGAGCGCTTCGGAATTCGTTGAAATGTTTGTTGGTGTCGGTGCCAGCCGTGTCCGTGATCTTTTCCAGAAGGCCAAGCGCAATGCTCCAACGGTGGTATTTATCGATGAGCTTGATGCTATTGGTCGCCAACGCGGTTCTGGGCTAGGCGGTAGCCATGACGAACGTGAACAAACTTTAAACCAGATTTTAGTCGAGATGGATGGTTTTGAAACCGATGAACGGGTGATTGTTCTTGCTGCTACCAACCGTCCCGACGTTCTCGACCCGGCACTCCTGCGACCCGGCCGCTTTGACAGACGAGTTGTCTTGGCTATGCCCGACAAGAAAGAGCGAGAAGCCATTTTAGCTATTCACGCCAAAAACAAACCTATTGAAAAAAACATCGACTTGGGCAAAGTGGCCGGGTCGACTGCCGGTATGAGCGGTGCCGATTTGAAAAATGTGGTCAATGAAGCTGCTATTTTAGCGGCGCGAGACGGCAACAATACAATCACGCAAAATGATTTCAGCCGCGCCATTGAAAAGGTAATGCTCGGGCCCGAGCGCAAAAATCGTGTCTTAACTGGCAAGGAGAAAGAAATTACCGCTTATCACGAGGCTGGTCACGCCATTGTTGGTAAGGTCTTGCAGCACACTGACCCGGTTCACAAAATATCTATCATTTCCCGTGGTATGGCGCTGGGATATACTTGGAGCATCCCCGAGGAAGATAAATACTTGCGCAATAAAGCTCAATTTAACGATGAATTAGCTCAGCTTTTAGCCGGCCGTGCCGCCGAAAAATTGCAATTTAATGAAGTTAGCACCGGTGCCAGCAATGACCTGGAGCGGGCTACTAAGCTTGCCGGTGATATGGTTAAAGCCTATGGCATGAGCGATAAACTCGGTCCGGTTACTTTTGGCCAAAGAGATGAAATGATCTTCTTGGGCCGCGAGATTGCCGAACACAAATCATATTCTGAAAAAGTTGCTACCGACATAGATAGCGAAATTAAGGACATCGTCTCAAATGCAGAAAAACGAGCCATTGAAACTCTAAAGAAATATAGTTCGGTTATGAAAAAACTAGCGGAACTATTGCTCAAGAAAGAAACTGTCGAGCGTGCCGAATTCGACGCCCTATTCAAGTAAGTAGTTTCTTCGTTCTATCCCTATTGAAAATCTCCTTCATAAGGAGTATATTTTACTGCTGATACTCTTTTGCCGAAACATGCCAAACTTGGCGTTTTTCGGCAGGGGAGTATGGCGCAGTGCCATAACTTCTACGCTTCTCGCGATGACCTGAGGAGGGATGTCTGTGCACGCGAGCGAAGTGCTGACCGCCATCCAGGCGGTCAGGAAGTACCTTGACAGCATTCAACGAGTCATGCCGGGTCATTCCCGGCTCCTTGTCACCGACTTCGGCCGTGGCGCTTTCGGCAAGATCGGCGCCGTCATCTACACGATCGAGAACAGGGAGGGTGTATCGCCCACGGAGGGTTACTCTGTCAGGAACTTGATCCTGGCGCCTAACCAGGGCTACCCCATTTGTCACCGCAACCAACCGGTGACGTTCTTCTGCGAGCACGACCAAGTTGAGGTGAACCTCAGCGGCACTGTCCTGCCCGGGAAGGAGGTCGGCGGTACGTCGACTGCGTCGAAGACGGCGACTTCAATCCTGTCGACTGCGGCGAGCTGGGGTACTCCAGGGTCATGGGACCCGGATGCTCTCTCTACCTGCCGCCGGGGACCTGGTACGAACTCTGCGCGCTCGACGGCTATGTGCTGATCGAGCAGGTCTCCACTTCGCTCCCTCCCCGCAGCAGCGCGATCGAGACCT
>CAYUJF010000047.1:0-4745 GCA_964445015.1 uncultured Candidatus Saccharibacteria bacterium | reverse complement strand
TGAGATTAGAAAAAATTTACAAAAAGGTAAATATCAGTAATAATTGTATCCTATGGAATCGACACTAATCGTTATCCCTACATACAACGAAAAAGACAACGTTAAGAAAATTATCGAGACGATTTTCAAATACGTTTCTAAAACGCATATTTTAATTGTTGATGATTCATCGCCGGATGGTACAGGCGAAATTGTCAAAAAATTGGTAGCGAAATTTCCGCGTCAACTTCATTTGATGACCCGGCTAAAAAAGGAAGGTCTAGGCAAAGCCTATGTGGCCGGATTCCGTTGGGCCTTACAAAGAAAATACACATACATTGTTTCAATGGACGCTGACTTTTCGCATGATCCGAAATATTTACCTGAAATGTTGTCAGCCGCTAAGAATGACGGAGCCGATATCGTTATCGGTTCGCGCTATATTCCGGGTGGCGGGATCAAAGGGTGGGACTGGAAGAGACAGATCAACAGTCGCGGCGCCAATTTTGTTACGAGATTAATGTTGGGTATCAAACCCAAAGACGCAACGGCTGGTTATAAAGTATATCGAGCCTCATTCTTAAAAAAACTGGATATCGATAATCTCATGGCGGCTGGTTATGCTTTCCAAGTCGAAATGATTTATTTAGCAAAAGAAAAAGGCGCCAAGGTTGTCGAGGTGCCAATAATCTTTGTTGATAGACGCGCCGGTGAGAGTAAAATATCCGGAGAATTAACAAAATCGGCCAAGATTGTTTGGCAGTTGTTCTTACGCCGGCGCATTGTCCGCCAAGCCGCCAAGTTTATAGGCATCGGTCTACTAAATACATTTGTTGACGGTGGTATTTTGTATGGTCTGGTGACCTTTGCTGATTTGGATAAAATTGTCGCTCGTGTTATTTCTTCGAGCATTGCACTTGTATCGAGTTATATATTAAACAGACTTTGGACTTTCCAGAGCAAGAGCCGGGCCATTGCAGCTCAATTTATTTCCTTTGCCATAATTAATGGTCTGGGTTTGGTTTGGAATAATTTGCTTTACGGATTCATGGTTAAAAAAATGCATATTTATTATCTGGCAGCCATGCTTATTGCTACGGTAATCGTATTTTTTTGGAACTTTGGTCTTTCGAAGGTATTGGCATTTCGTGATAAAAAATCTTAATTAATTCTATGCAGGGGAAGATGACAAAAATAAAAATAAAATGGAAAAGTCCGGTTTTCTGGTTGTGGATATCAATTGCGTTGTACACTGTTCTACAAATCATTACGCTGAAAACACGGACCTTCGATGGCGATGAAGGGGTAATTTTACGTGCTGTGTCAGCCGATAGCTGGAATCAATTTTGGACAAGAATCGCAAATGATGTCCACCCGCCTCTCTATCACATACTCACAAAGGCATCTACCTCGGTTTTCGGAATTCATGAATGGTCATTACGCTTACCTTCGGCTATAGCAGGGGGTGTGTTAATTATATTGGGCTATTGGCTTGGTAAAAAAATCTGGACTCAGAGCAAATGGAAGTCTCTGGCCCTTGGTATTGCTCTCGGTTTTTCACCATACCTTTTCTATTATTATCAAGAAGCAAGGCTTTACCCGCTACTACTTCTGGGAGCTGTTCTAACCTTTGGTGCCTTAATTGATTTAGATGCACAAAAAAACAAAATCAAGCCGGCAATTATCTTTACTCTTGGCGCTCTAATTATGGTTTATAGCCAACATATGGGTTGGTTTATCTTGGCATCGGAATTGTTGTGTATTATTCTCATGCGTAAATGGCAAATATTGAAATGGTCGCTGCCGATTATTGTGGTGGTAGCAGCTGCATATCTGCCTGTTGTTCGTGTCACACTCGTGCAGTTTTCTGGAAGACTCAGTGAGCAGGGCGGGCTGATGCTGGCTGATAACGTCAAGGGCAGCCTGGGCGCAATATATCGATTTGGCGCCGGCCGATTGATTCTCGGCATTGAACCGGGCACAATAATGAAATCGGGATTTACGAATATCGTTATTTTTGCAGTTTCGCTTCTGACACCACTCATTATGATAATAAGCGGATTAAAGTCTAACAGAAATAAATTATGGAATATTTTGGCTATAACCATTACGATCGTGAGTCTTGTCATGGCTCTATTTGTCAGTGAGGTTGGCGGCCGAGCGGCGCGATATTTAATTTATCTATTGCCTTTCTATGGAGCTCTCTTAATCGACGGCATGTGGAAGTTTCGCCGCTAGGCCGCCGGAACAGTTGTTATTGTTTTGTTTATTGCGATTTCTTTTATGTCGCTTGGCAGACACCTCATTACTGAAAACCGTGCTGTCGGTGCTCGGGACGTGGCGCGAATATTTAATAATAGTGCTAGTTCGGCAGATGCAATTGTAGTTAAGGGGGCGTTAGCTGGTGGCGAAGAGGCAGCTTTAAGATATTACTTGGTTGGAGAAAAAAACATCATCGATTATTACTCATCTTATAAGCCAGGTGACTTGGCAAAAAACAACGAGAAAACCGAAGATGTAATTATGAAGCTTATTCAAAACATCAGACAATCTGGTACTATGATTTGACATATGGCACAATAGACACAAGTAGGTTTGATACTGCGGTACAATCAATCAATTTGGGTCTCGATAAAGAAGCCAAGGAACTTAAGGTAAATAGAATTGACAGCATGCAATGATGAATAAACTCGACGGTAAGAAAATACTCTTTGATGCTCGTTTTTTAGCCACCCACCATGGTGGTCTGGCGCGATACTGTCGTGAACTTCTCAAGGAAATGCTGCCTCGACCTACGGGTGTTAAGTGGGTGGTGGTGGTGAGAGAAGATGAAGAATTTCCCGAAGATCTAAAAGAAATAATCAATAAATCAAAAAATAATATTGAGGTCATTGGCACTAGCATCGCTCACTATACTATCAAAGAACAGACGGAATACTTGAGACTAATTAATGATCTAAAACCAGATTTGGCGCATTTTACCAATTTTAATCACCCGGTCAGAAGCAAGTTGCCCTTTGTGGTGACGCTGCATGATTTGACGTTAGGGCTATTCCCGGATGGTGCCAGCTGGGCGAAAAGAAAACTATACGATTATGTGATTCGCCATGCGACTAGTGAGGCCAAACTGATTTTTACAGTTTCGGAGTTTTCCAAACAAATGATTCATAAGAAGTTTGATATCGCACCAGCTCGAATTCAGGTGACATATAACGGTATAGACCTTGAGAGATTTAGACCGATTAGCAATGGTCGCAGTCTTCAAGACGTGGCACGAAAATACAAAATCAAGAAACAATATATTCTTTATGTCGGCCAATGGGCATCACACAAAAACCTGCCCCGACTCTTGGAAGCTTTTCAAAAGCTTGAAAACGATAGAGAATATCGAGACCAGTATGAACTGGTGATTGTTGGCCATCCGCGGGAATACTATGACAAAATGGTGGAGGTAATCGATAAACTTGGCATACGATCGTCGGTTGTGTTGCCGGGTTTTGTGGATGACGACGACCTGCCGGCGCTTTATAACGGTGCGCGATTGTTCGCTTTCCCTTCGCTTATGGAAGGCTTTGGGATACCGCCGCTGGAGGCAATGGCTTGTGGCACGCCTGTGGTTGCGAGTCGAGAAAGCAGCTTGCCGGAGGTGCTCGACGATGCCGCCTATTATTTCAACCCGCTAAGAGTCGATGAAATTTTTGAAGCGCTAAAAATTACTTTAACCGATGATAAGTTACGTCGCGAATTAAGTGAAAAAGGCATTAAGCAAGCTCGTAAATTTGTTTGGTCTAAAACAGCTGACGAAACACTAAGGGGTTACGAAAAAGTTCTCTAAATACAGTTGAGGGCCGCCACGACATTCGCTTGGAGAAGCGAGTCGTGGCGGCCCTGTGGAGCCGGCGGTGGCTATGCACCGGTAGTTCGGTCCGGATTGGTGTGGATGCGGATACCGTTGAGGTAGACCGCCTCAAGTGTGTCGTACTCAACGCAGTTGAAGCGGTCGCGCGGCCCGGCCACCGCCTGGTACTGAACCCTCTCGATCAGGCCACTCGGGAGGGCGGTAGTGTCGGCAAGCGTGAACCACTTGCCATCGGAATCATCGCGGACGGCCATGATGGAGTAACACGCCGTCGGCCGCGCGGACCGCGGGAAGACGATGTGACTCGTACGAGTCCAGATGTTCTCGAACATGTCATCGTCTCCGAGCAGCGTCGGATCGAACATGGCCAGAGCGTCTCCCGCTTCCTCGAGGGTCGAGAAGAGGGCGTGGTGGGTGCTGGCGCTGTGGGTCCATTCCTTCGTCTCGGCGCGCTCGAGGTAGGCAATCTCGATGACCTGAGAGCGTTCATCGAGAGTCTCTCGGCGGATGGTCCAGCCTTCCGTGCTCTGCTCGAGCACGTAGCGGACTTGCCCTTCGGGACGTAAGACAATACGGCCGATGCGGCCGATCATCTCGTCGATGAACGCCACGTTGCCGTAGTAGCCCATCCGCGCGAGGCGGGGCGGCTCCGGGCCGAGATCGCCGCGCGCGAGGTCGTCGGGGAACCGCGCGGCACCGCGCAGCGCGTGGGCCTCGGCCCAGTCGCCCACGAACCGCTCCGGGATCTCGGCCTCGCGGTACGGCGCGAGGTGGCGCTCGGGCGGGTCGTAGGGGCTGTGTGGCCGCGCGAAGGAGACCTTGAGGAAGAAGGGCTCCGACCGGTCATAGCCGGAGAGGAATCTCACCGCCTCGTTCGCGGTCCAGCGGGTCGGGTGTAGCTCCTCGG
>CAYUJF010000046.1:0-4942 GCA_964445015.1 uncultured Candidatus Saccharibacteria bacterium | reverse complement strand
AGAAGATGGGAAGTGTATGTGTGGGATGGACAAGGGAGATTGCAGATGCAGAAAAGTGGCGGGTGGGGGAGCGGGTGGAGCCGTTTATGGGCTCGGTCTCGTAGGGGCCGCCGTCTACTTCATCCAGAATGCTGACACGTTCTGGATTGGAGTCTTGGGCGTCCTTAAGGCCATCGTCTGGCCTGCCTTTATGGTCTACGAACTGTTTAAGTTTCTCCTTTAAAAGGAGCGCTTAACTAAAAAACGTCCCGAAGTAAGAAGCCCCGGGACGTTTTTTATTAGAGTTTAATTACTCTTTATTCTTCTTACCAACAATCTTACACATCTTGCAGCCGCAGTCTCCACACTCACCCTTGAGCATGGTACTGCCGTTTTTCATGGTTACTTCTTCAGCGCCCTTCATGGGTTTGTTTTCCTTGCACCTCATGCATCGCGCTGTCACTTCTTCGGCCATAGATACTCCTTTTTTTATTACCTACTAACTGCTTCTAATATACCACTTCCACTAAAAAACAAACAACCCATCCTTTTCTACCTAACCGGCATGCTGCCACCTCGTAGGTGGCGGAGGTGGTTGAGAATGTCTATAATGGAGGTATGGCACAATTTAGGAAAGATGCGCTAATCAACGGACATTACTACCATATCTTTAGTCGGAGCATATCTAAATTTATTGTCTTTAATGATCAAGAAGAATATGATCGGTTCTTCCAGCTTATCAACGTCTACCGTTTTCGAGATTTTAACCATAAATACTCGCATTTTGCCTGCTTGACGCCAAATAATCAGGCTGGAATCATGAATGGATTTATTGAGCGTGATGATTGTCTAGTTGAGATCGTGGCCTATTGTTTTATGCCAACACACATCCATCTCATACTCAAACAAATATCGGATGGTGGAATCACGAAATTCATGGCAAAAGTTCTTAACGGATACTCACGTTATTTTAATACCAAACATAAGAGAGTAGGTCCTCTCTGGTCAGGACGATTCAAAAGCGTGGAGGTTTCGCATGACGAACAGATGTTGCATCTTACTCGATATATACACCTGAATCCGGTATCTGCTGATTTGGTCACTAAGCCAAATGATTGGCTCTATTCTTCATATTCTGAATACCTAGAATCAACCGACAATCGTAAAATATGTAAGATAGGCGAAATAATCGACATGAGTAGCATGGACTACTCTAAATTCGTCGAAGATCACAAAGGCTATCAGCACGACTTATCAGTCATCAAATATATTACTATCGACAATTACTCTGGCTAAACCCTCGCGCCACCACCTACGAGGTGGCCGTCGGTTTCTCCACTCGGTTTTATGGCATCCTTTCTAACCACACCGCCACCTCGCAGGTGGCGGAGCTGGTTAGTTGAGGGGGAGGATTTTGACAGAGGTCATTTTGTCGCCAACGGTGATATTTTTGACCACATCCATTCCTTTGGTTACCTGGCCGAATAAGTTGTAGCTCTTCGAGAGATTCTGTGAATTATCTACCAAGTCGATAAAGAACTGCGATCCGTTGGTGTTGGGGCCGGAGTTGGCCATGGCAACAGTGCCTTCTTTATATTCTCCTTGGACGGGCTCGTCTGGGAATTGATAACCCGGTCCGCCGGCTCCTGTGCCGGTGGGGTCGCCGCCTTGAACTACAAACCCAGGTTCGACGCGGTGAAAAGTCAGGCCGTCATAATATCCCTTGCCCGCCAGGTATACGAAATTGCTGACCGTCAGAGGCGCCTTATCTGCCCATAACTCAATTTCAATAGTACCTTTCGATGTAACGATAACAGCTTTCTTGTTCTTGATCTGCTCATCGGGTAATTTACCCGGAAAGCTATAATTCGATGAAGTCGTGGTTGAAGATGACATATCTACTCCTTTATTATTTTGCTGCGAACTATTTGATTTGCTGCAACCCGTTAGGGTCAAGATTGTTAAGACGCTAATCAGCGTCAACGTTATGATATTTTTCAATTTGCCTCCGACTTCGATTGAACCACAGCGTATCATGAGCCGCAAGAGCATGAGGCAGAAAAAATATGTGCTATAATAAAGTTGTTTTAGTTCAATAACAGGAGGCCTATGTCGGTTGTATCATCGACGGTTAAATTATTATCAGTTTTGGGTGTAGCCGGTATTGTCTACTTGGCCCTTTGGATCTGGTGCTTGTTTGATATTACTCATCGCCAGTTTACCAAGCCAAAAGCGCACACCGCCTGGATGTGGACTATCATTCTTATTTGGCCCGTATCCTTTGGCATAGGCTTTGTGCCCTATGTCAATGTCTTGGCACCAGTGCTTGGGATCTGCGGCATGATCACTCTGATATATTATCTTATCGCTGCAAGGTATAGACATTCCGTCCCAAAGACAAAACTTCCGTAAGCGGTCTTTACTTTATGGGTAAGAAATGCGATACTGTACTTCGGGGTGGGATTTTTGTTTTATTTAATTAAAGTAAAAAATCGGAGAATAGATGGCACGCGAATATAGTTTGAAAGATACGAGAAATATTGGGATTATCGCCCACATTGACGCCGGTAAAACAACGGTAACCGAGCGCATTCTTTTTTATACCGGTAAGAAGCACAAGTTAGGCGAGGTTCATGAAGGTCAAGCGGAAATGGACTGGATGGAGCAGGAGCAAGAACGTGGCATTACCATTACTTCTGCTGCCACCACTTGTTTTTGGAACGATAAGCGAATTAATATCATCGACACTCCTGGCCACGTCGACTTTACTGTCGAAGTTGAGCGATCTTTAAGAGTCTTGGACGGCGGAGTTGTTGTCTTCGATGGCGTCGCCGGTGTTGAGCCTCAGTCTGAAACGGTTTGGCGACAAGCTGACAAATACAACGTTCCGAGAATTTGCTTTATCAATAAACTCGACCGCACCGGTGCCGATTACGACAAGAGTTTTAAATCAATCCTGGAACGACTTAACACCAAAGCGGTCTTAATGCAGATTCCAATCGGCTCTGAAGCCAACTTCAAAGGTGTTGTTGACCTAATCGAAGAAAAGGCCAGTATTTTCAGCGACGATCTTGGCAAGAATATTGAAAAGACCGATGTGCCCGAGGATCTTAAAGAAGTGGTTGCCGAAGCCAGACTGAAAGCAATTGAAAAGATCGCCGAGACCGACGACGAGCTGCTTGATAAATACTTAGGCGGCGAGGAGATTCCTGTTGAAACCATTAAGGCTGCTTTGCGCAAAGCCACCATTAAAGGCGAGATCTACCCGGTCTACTTGGGTAGTGCTTTGAAAAACAAAGGCATTCAATTACTGCTTGACGCTGTAACCGAATATCTGCCTAGCCCGCTTGATGTGCCGGCACCGGTTGCCCATGACCCTAAAGACGAAGAAAAGGAAATTGAGGTCAAAGTCGACGACAGTGAACCGTTTGTGGCCTTGGCTTTCAAAATCGCAGCAGATCCGTTTGTTGGAAAACTGGCTTTCTTCAGAGTCTACTCCGGCACGCTTAAATCTGGTTCATATGTATTAAACGCATCGACCGGTGAGAAAGAACGTATCGGCCGCATTTTGCGTATGCACGCCAACCACCGTGAAGATGTCGAAGAAATTTACTCGGGTGAAATCGGCGCTGCCGTTGGTCTGAAAGCAACAACCACCGGTAATACCTTGTGTGATCCGTCTCACCCAGTATTGCTTGAGTCGATTACTTTCCCGGAACCTGTTATCTCAATTGCCATTGAACCTAAAACCAAGGCCGACCAGGAAAAAATGGCCTTGGCTCTTAACCGTTTGGCAGAAGAGGATCCGACCTTCAAGATTTCAACCGACGAAGAATCTAACCAGACCATTATTTCAGGTATGGGAGAACTTCACCTCGATATTATTGTTGATAGAATGAAACGTGAGTTTAATGTTGATGCCAGCGTTGGCCAGCCTCAAGTAGCCTACCGAGAAACCATTCAAGCTCCGGCCAAGGCCGAAGGCAAGTTTATCCGCCAGTCCGGTGGTCGCGGTCAGTATGGTCATGTCTTTATTGATGTAACTCCCTTGGAGCGCGGTGCCGGTTATGAATTCGTCAACAGCATTAAAGGTGGCGCTATTCCTCAAGAATTTATCGGGCCTGCCGAAAAAGGTATCAAGGAAGCAATGCAAAAGGGTGTTTATGCCGGCTACCCACTGGTTGACATGAAGGTTAACCTCTACGATGGTACCTACCACGATGTCGACTCTTCTGAAATGGCCTTCCAGATTGCTGGTAGTATGGCTCTTCAGGAAGGTGTTCGTCGTGCCCAGCCGGTACTGCTTGAACCTATTATGAAAGTTGAAGTGGTCTGTCCTGAAGATTTCCTCGGTGATGTTATGGGTGACCTAAACTCCAAGAGAGGCCAGATTGAGGAAACCGAAGACAGAGCTCAGGCCAAGGCCATTCGAGCCAAGGTGCCATTGGCTGAGATGTTCGGTTATGCCACCAGTCTTCGTTCCATGACTCAGGGTCGTGCATCGTATACCATGGAGTTCAGTCATTATGCTGAAACGCCGCGAAATATTGCCGAAACCATTGCCGGAAGAAATCAAAAATAATGGCGGAAGAAAGAACACTTGACTCATGAGGTATAGTAAGGTACAATTATTCTGTTATAATAACAATTAAAAAGGGCACAGTTTTAGTGTGCTTTAAATTAAATAAGCCAAAGGAGTAAAATGGCTACAGACAAATTCGATAGAAGCAAACCGCACGTCAATGTTGGTACCATTGGTCACGTTGACCACGGTAAAACCACTTTAACAGCGGCTATTACCAAGGTTTTGGCCAAGAAGGGTTTAGCTAAAGAGCGCCCTTTCGATTCAATTGATAATGCCCCGGAAGAAAGAGAACGTGGTATTACCATCGCTACCAGCCACTGTGAGTATGAAACTGACAAACGTCACTATGCTCACGTTGACTGTCCCGGTCACGCTGAC
>CAYUJF010000045.1:0-5149 GCA_964445015.1 uncultured Candidatus Saccharibacteria bacterium | reverse complement strand
AAAGAGAGAGTTTAAAGATCGTCTTCAAGGATCAGTATTCGAATCACTTTCATGTTCTTTTTGTTACATAAATACTGTCAAATTCATCAATAAGATCTTTCACCTCTTGTATATTGAGCGAATGAATATTGCCAAATTGATACATCGTTTCTAGCACGTTATGAGTAGCGATGAATAATTGCTCGTTAACTATTTTATTTATTTCCTTTCTTGCCATATCATCCATGCCCGCTGATGATGAGTGCGTATAGGCGCAGATTAGACTATATGCCCATATTACTTCTTTTCCCAATCTAGACACTCTGTTGCAAGTTGATGTTTTATTTCCATTTTGATCTGTTGCCCAGTTTTCAACTTTGCTCAACAATCTTCTATTAAAACCATTTTGTACATTTATTCTTGATCTTCGAACTAACTTAGAAGTTTGTAGGAATTTTGCAGCGACGTTATCAGGTGCTTTGATAATAAAGTTGATATCGGCTCGTGTTTCAATAATTCCACGAACCAAATAAGCCGATGCATGAATTTGGCTAGTATCTAAAAGAGATAAAAGATTTCTAAATAAAACAAACATCTTATACATCAAATAATAGCAAGCGGGATCTTTGTTATAGCCAATCATATGTCTGGATTCATTTTGAATAATATAACCATCAAATGCTTCTAGGACTTTTTCGGCAAATTGTCTTTTCTCCATAATTTGTTCCTATTCATCAATATGGTGAGCAGATAAAGGGATATTACATATCGTTGGTTCTGTATGCAATCCAGACGAAATTCCTGGTGCAAAATGCATATTATGTTTCTCGTGCTTATTGTTATAAGCTTTAATTCTATTATTTGTGATTTGTTCCCAAAGTGTGTTTATTTCTTTGATCAGTCCCTCTGTTGCACTTATAAGTAATTTATTCATTGGAATAAAGTCAGCATTGACCATTTTTTCTTTTTTCTTTGAATCTTTTTCTTTTAATATTTCAGTTATTTTTAAATAATCTTGATATTCTTTTACTTTTTCGAACGAGGGAACCATATCATTGTATTGATAGGTTTGCCACGAATGTACAACGGTATTACGATATTGCCTAATGGGCTTTGATATTTGGATATATTTATCAAGATTGTACAGTCGCTTTAATACATCAAGGCGTAATTTAACAAGAATATTGCAGTTTGAGCTATCCTTTAGTGTCTTAAAAACTGTTTTATTATCTGCAGCTTTGGCCTTAGTTAATATTTTATTTATATTTGGCGTCACGACATCACTATCCTCGTCTATCAATTTTCTATCGATGGACAATTTATATAAGAACTCTTCGGTCAAGTCACATATATTAGATAACCTCATTATGCAATAATCAAACGTATCTCTATAAATTGCCCCTCTTTCTATATAAGAGAAAATAGTATAAAAATGTGAGTAGATCGAGTAGTGAATGCTGCAGATCTCTTTTTCTATAGTATTTACTGATACACTAAAATGTATATCCTTAGGCCTATTCGTTTTTGGTATTATATATTCTTTCCAAAAAAATTCATAATTCGGGAATCTTGATTCACCAAAAACAGGCCAACCATATTTTTCGATCTTATCACCACCATAATTACCTTTTGCATTGATAAAATACTCTTCAGCCATATAAGACATGTATTTTGTTAATATTTTTGTTTTTGATTATTTGATATTGGACATGCAGTAATCAGCTTCCCCAGATTCACTAAGCCAATAATCATGATTATTGATTGTATATACTCTTAATACCTTGTTATTTTATGTTATAAATTAGGTGCGCTTTTTTGAATCCATTTTATTATCTCTTGAACAAGCAAAATAACTAGACCACCAGCAATGCCTGCAATCGCGCCTATGATAATCTCTGATTTATATGTTGGAGTATATGTGAAATCAAAAGCATCTTTTGTGTATCGTTTTGCTATATAGCGCCCGCCTCTTCTCAACTCAGGTAAATGATTTTGGTAATGATAAAAGCCAATTTTGTCGTCAGATATGCATGCAATTCGTACGAATTCGGACAAGATATTCTCACGCGAAATCGTTTTTGACTTAAGTTGTTCCAACAACCTTCTGTTAATCAAGATGCAATCAGCAGAAAAATTAGGGAAAATTATTTTAAATTTCCTTTCCATAAAACGTACAAGTCTTCTACTATTTCTATAACTGCCACATATTAGCGTAATATCATTCTGATTATTAACCGTTTCTCTATATAGAGCGTTTAAATCTATCTTGAGATCAAAATTACATGTGACCAACAAAGCGTGGGGGCAAGTTATTTCGTTCAAACCCTGGTATAATGCTTTGCCATACCCTTCAGATTTTGCATTATTCACCACTTTGATATCGTTTATATCACTTAATATTTTGGATGTCGTGTCCGCAGACCCGTCGTTTACAACGACAATCTCCTCGAAACCCTTGCGCTTATAATTATCAATAATACTTCTGATATTTCTCTCTTCATTATAAACAGCTGTGACCAATGCAAAACCTGATAATTTCTTTTTATACATCGATTACTACCTCGGGGTTATTATATAGGGAATGAACGATTTCTCCATTCTGATGACTGCGAGATTATATTTGGTCAGCCTTTGCATTTCACGCTCGAGATCGACCTTATCCCCAAATCGGCGCTAATATAGTTATTTTTTTGAATACTAGCATGTACTTATGTAACCAATAATATACCCGACGAATCTATAGTACAAGGTCAAACCGATAAAATTAAAGTTATTGATTGTTTGATCTCTTTGCGGTATAAATAGCGCAGTAGATTACGGGGAGCGTGGCTGCCCGAGTACATCGACAACAAGGAGATGAATGCCGTGAGACTGTACGCGCTCGTAGCGCTTGTCATGCTCGTGCTCGTCGTGTCGGCCAATGCCGACCCTAACCTGAAGCTCGACGTCTACGACCAAGAGCTGGCCATCAGTGGGCCAGCGCAGGTCGAGGGCATCGTGTCCATGGACACCGAACGGCCCATCTGCCCGCGCGAAGGCCAAGCGATGGTAGTCTTCGTCGTAAGCGGCAACGGCCGCACCGAGGGGACGCTCGACGTCAACAGTGCGGACTTCATGTTCGTGCACCCCAACGGGTCGCGAGCATCCGCTCTGGCCTTGCGCGAGGGCACCGGCGAGGACAAGTGGCTCGTCGACCGAGGCAACTCGCCCGTGATGCTCATGAACTACGTGGGCATCCACCAGCAGTTCACCTTCTCCGTCGCCTTCCTGGTCGACAACACCGAGCCCGACAGCTGGCGCGGCGGCCAACTTCGCATGGCAGTGCCCTACAACATGGTGGAACCGACCGGCGCTGAGCCTCGCGAGCGCGACGGCGAGACCGTCTTGCCCCTCTACGACCAGACTATCGAGCAAGACGGCCTGCTGGAGGAGGTCGAGAGCCTCAAGCTCAAGGGCAGCTACGCCGAACGAGCCGACGAGACAAGTCGTCTCATCACCATGGAGCTCGAGGTGACCGCCAAGAACGACGGTGTTCTCGAGGTCGGCACCAACGACTTCATGGTAGTCGACCCAGAAGGCAACCGCATCAGTGGCCACGGCCTGCGGCTGTCCCTCAAGTCGACACCCTGGATCGTCGCCCGCAAGGACCAAGTGCTCATGATGAGCACGGAACTCCACCGCGGCGAGACCATGCGCGTCGGCGTCGCGTTCCTGCTCCCTCGGTCCTTCGACTGGAACCATGCCCAGTTCAGGCTCATGGTTCCCGAGGAGGCCATCGACCGCACCGGCTACAGGCTCCGAAGCCCCTAGCCCTACGACCGTACAGGAGGAGCGAGGCCTGTGAAGAAGCTGCTGATCTGCCTTGTCGCCGCACTGTTGCTCGTCCTTTCGGCATGCAGCAAGCAGACCGCCCCAGGCGATCCGCTGACCATGAAGGCCAATGTCAAGGCGACCTCGCAAGATGCGGGTACCATCCCGATCCCGACCTATGAGGTCACGCTGACCATCACCGCCAACCGCCCCGTCACGCTCCATGGGGTCGACGTCCTTCTCGTCGACCGGCACGCCGACGTACTGCGCAGCGCCAACACGTTCCCGGGCGGCAAGCATCTCGCCAAGGGTGAGAGCTACAGCATGGACTGCATGCTACCCGTCCCACTAGGCGGCAACGACTGGTACGAGAAGGTCAACCTGGTGGTCGACTTCCCCGGCTTCAAGAACATCATCGCGACACGCTTCGTGCAGCTACCTGGCTTCACGGAGCTCCACAAGAACAAGTACGGCACCGACTTCGACATGTCGCCGATGCACGGCGAGACCAAGTTCGACGCCGACGGCAACGTCGTCCAGTAGACCCCCGCACACGCAACAGCCCCGAGGAGCAATCCCGGGGCTGTTGACATATAGTTTAGATCAGTTACCTATTAGAATCGTGCAAAGTGGG
Source organism: uncultured Candidatus Saccharibacteria bacterium (assembly GCA_964445015.1). Classification (GTDB taxonomy): domain Bacteria; phylum Patescibacteriota; class UBA1384; order UBA1384; family UBA1384; genus CAYUJF01. The sequence goes on along the minus strand of CAYUJF010000045.1, from coordinate 726 downwards.
CAAAAGCTCTATTGGCTTCGGCCATACGGTGAACATCTTCACGCTTCTTGAGCGAAGCACCTGTGCCTTGCATAATATCAGTTAGTTCTTTAGCTAATTTTTCTGCCATCGGCTTACCCTTGACCGAACGGGCTGCATCGAGAATCCATCTCATGGCCAGAGCAGTGCGACGAGGCTCTTTCACTTCGATAGGGACCTGATAGTTGGCTCCACCAATTCGCTTTGATTGAACTTCAACGAGTGGTGCGACTCTGGCGATAGCATCGTCAATCAGGTTTTCCGGCTTGTTAGACTTAAGTGTTTTGCCGGCGATTTCAATAGCGCCATAGACGATTTTCTTAGCTGCATTCTTCTTACCATCGCGCATGACGTAGTTTATAAACTTAGCGACAGTAATTGAATTATACTTTTCGTCGGGAAGGATTACTTTAGGTTTTCGATTAGATTTGCCTCTCATAATTATTCCTTAGTTTCTTTCTGCTTCTTAGCGCCGTAAAGTGAGCGCGAATTTTTTCTGTCAGATACACCTTGAGTATCAATTTGTCCGCGGATGATGTGGTAACGTACACCAGGCAAGTCTTTAACACGACCGCCACGGATTAGTACCACCGAGTGTTCCTGCAAGTTGTGACCTTCACCAGGAATGTAGGCGGTAACTTCTTGGCCACCGGTCAAGCGAACCTTAGCAATTTTGCGCAAAGCTGAGTTAGGTTTCTTAGGTGTCAT
>CAYUJF010000044.1:0-5249 GCA_964445015.1 uncultured Candidatus Saccharibacteria bacterium | reverse complement strand
GTTCCGGCGACAGGAAGAAATACTCAACATCGGCTGCCATATCGTTAATTGTACTTGCACGATTCTTAATAACGCTAATAATTTTTTGGTGCGCCGGCTCACCTAGAGCATCAACATTAATACCGGCCTTGCGCCATAATGGTTCGACTTTGTGCAGGAGGTCGGCATCGCTCATTTCACGCAGATAGTGTGCATTGAAATGCTTCAATTTTTCAATGTCGAAAACGGCATTGCTTTTTTGGATGTTATTGATATCAAATGCTTGCACCAACTCATCGAGGGTGAAAAATTCCTCGTTGGATTTGGGACTCCAACCAAGAAGTGCCAAGAAATTGACCATGGCTTCGGGCAAGTAGCCTTTGGCGCGGAAGTCGCCGGAGACAGACACCGGGTCCTTGCGCTTACTCATCTTTGATCTGTCCTGATTTAGGATTAATGGTAAATGACCCCATTGCGGCAACTCCCAACCCAGCGCGCGATATAAAAGGATGTGCTTCGGCGTGTTGGATAAATGATCATCGCCACGGATAATATGAGTGACTCCCATGTCGTGGTCGTCGACAACAACGGCCAGGTGAAAAGTCGGCCATCCATCAGATTTGAGAATAACGAAATCTTCGATATTTTCGACATCGGTTGATACATTGCCGTGAATCAAGTCAGTAAACTTGATAGTTTTTGGCATTTCATCATTTGGACTTAATTTGTCATTAGACATTTTGCCTTTGACATTGAAGTAAATAGCTCCATCACGTTCTTCCGCATACCCCTCCGCCACCAGCTTATCGGCGATTTTTTTGTACTCTTCGATGCGACGGCTTTGGTAGTGCTCGGAATCTTTATTGTCCCAATGGAGCCCCAGCCAGCTTAATGAATCTTTAATATCGTCGATATGCTCATCGGACGATCGAGCTTGGTCGGTGTCTTCAATGCGCAACAAAAACTTGCCATTATTTTTCTTGGCATAAAGGTAGCTAAACAGCGCCGTCCGTGCCGTTCCTATGTGGAACTTGCCCGTCGGACTCGGCGCAATCCTTGTAACAACTTGATTATTCATTTTTCTTTCCTTCTTCGATTTCTACCTCACCCAAAAATTCTTCGTCTTCTGGTCCACCAAAAGTGTAATTCGCTTCATGAAAAATCTTTGGCATTTCTTCTCTAAGCCAAGAAGGATTTCGCTTCAATCGCTCGATTTCTGTACGCATCAATCTGATACCCTCTCGTTCTCTGCTAGACTGATTTCTATATCCAAGTCTAAGTGAATATGGATTTGTAAATTTTTCTGCAGTATCCAGTTCCCCTCCGGTGATGGGATATTGCCCGCCAGTGTCAAATCTTGACCTCCATGTACGCTGCAAAGGTGCAATGACCCAAGTGTCAATCACCTTTGGCTTTTCATCTGCTATTCTATGTAATATATCCCTATGGTGACCAGTGAGCGGCTTAGCAGCTTCAGGCATACTCTGAGGGTAATCAAGAACGGTATGAATCCTGTTAACATTCAAAATTTGACCGCCAGCGCCAATAGCAGACCTATCACTTGCTAATATTTCGGAATTAAGTGTATAAGTGGCGTAATCTTCTGGATTGTCGAAATAAATATTGTGTACATCGTTGGTAAAAACTAAGGTGCTTGGCTCAGCAATCGTTGCTAAAAATTTTCGTGTTTGGAAAGCATTGCCCTCTCCTTCATCCCCTCCACCACTTGATTTTTTATAGTGATTCACTGAATATACAAAGTTATCAATTTGGCCATTATTTAACCAACCTTGGGCTTGTTGCATTATGACAGCACGAAGCTCGTCTTTTAGAATAAAAATTTCAGTTAATAAGATGTTTAGCTTTTGTTCAAATAGATGTTCCGTAAAACGCCTCTCCGCGCGTTTATCGTGGCCCTTTTGATCGGCTTGATATTCGGGATTTGGAATACGTCCCTCACTTGATACCTTGCTCAAATACCGCTGTTCGCTATCTGATATTTCCCCTCTACTATGAACTGCAAGAGTTTTTATTTCAAGAAAAACATCAGCAGACGGGTCGGCATATTCAAGCGCTGTTAATATCGATTTTTTTTCATCTGGAAAATATCCAGACCTGAAATTTCTATCTAATTTAGAATTATTTAGCTCGGGTAGCCGTTTTCTTAATATCTCTCGTAGCTCGTGAATCTTACGGTCGAGTTCTTGGCTTTTTCGAGTGTAATTATTGTCGGTATTTAATTCGGCAATAAATTCTTCAGCTTGCTCCTGGGAGCGAAAGTTTGCTAACCAATGAGGAAAGCCAAGCTGCAGAAAAGCGCCTTGACGAGCATTATTTATGACAAATACCGGACGCTTTTCTTGCCTACTAGCCATACGAGCTAGAGCGTAGGCGCTGCGACCTGCCAGGTTGGCTTCGGCAAGAAAGCGTGCGTCTCTGACTTCAATGCCAGTTCGTTCCACGATTCCTTTTGCTAGAGTCTCGACTTCTTTGCGTATTAGATGATTTCCTTCTATTGCTTCTTCTGGTTGCTCGGTTTGTTTTTTGGTTTCATTAATAGCATCCGCTTCAGTGGGTACTTCGGTAGGTTTGATGCCCAGTTCTTCTTCGCTTGGTCCAATTCCTTCAACACCCATGGTTTTCTCCATAAATTAGATTCTTCGCCTTGCTCAGAATGACAACGATATTAGCGTGCCATTCGCGATTTCTTATTCGCGTGAGTCATTCGAGCGTAATTCGCGATATATTTCGCGTGATTTTTCAATTATTATCTTCGACTGCGTTGATATGGTGGCGGATTTCTTTGCCTTCGATCGCCACGACATCAATACGGATATTATGGTCAGGAAATCTCTGCAACACCTGCCGACCTAAGCTTATCAATTTACGCTGTTTTTTCCAACCAACCATCTCCTCCGGAGAACCCCTGTGTGAGTCAGTTTTGGTTTTGACTTCGACAATGACGATAGTGTCATTATCTTGAGCCAGAATATCTATTTCACCTATCTTGGTAGTAACATTGGTACCCAAAATATCGTAACCGATACTTTTCAAAAAACGAGCGGCACGCCGCTCGCCTTCACTACCAAATTGCTTACGCTCAAAAGTCATATTTTCCCGTTTTAGGGATGGTTAGGCGTGGTTTTAGCGTTATCAGCTTTTGGTTTCTTTTCCGGCTCTTCTTTTTTGGGAGCCTCAACTTTAGCGTCGGGAATACTTTTCTGCTCACCGGCTTCTTGCGCTTCCTCTTTTTCCTCGGCCTTTTCCTCGGCTTTTTCTGCCGCTCTCATAGCATCTAGCTCGGCCTGTGGGACTTCAACCGGACCGAGTTTTTCCTCGGTCTTAACATCTTCCCAAGTGCCAGAAGCCGCTCTTTCATTCTTCATTCGCGACGCACGTTTACCGATAATTCCTCTGACATTGTAGATCTTTGAACGTTTAACCTTGGCTGATTTCAGTTTTTCAACCTTAACAACTGTGGGCAAGTGCATCGGAAAAGTTTTCTCCACACCAACGCCACCAGTAATCTTTCTAACCGTAAAAGAACTGTTAATACCTTTTCCACCAACGGCTTTTATAACGATACCCTCAAAAACCTGGATTCTTTCCTTTTTGCCTTCGCGGATCTTTTGGTGTACGCGAACTTTGTCGCCAGTCTTAACAGAAGGCAACTTTCCGCGCATGTGCATTTTGTCGATTTTGTCGATCAGTTCAAACATAATAATTACCTTTATCTTTACTTCCCGATAATAACAGAAAGTCATCCGGGGATCAAGAGCTTCGAGTCCATTGAGGTCCAGAAGAGAGCTTGATACAGTAGAAATAGTTAAAGGTTCATCAAGTTCATAAGGTTCGTAAGGTGAATGCACTTTATAAACTTTACAAACCTTACAAACTTTATAAACTATCTGTATGAAATTCACTCATCTACATACCCATTCCCACTACTCGCTGCTTGATGGCCTTGGAAAAATAGACCAAATGCTCGGCTATGCCAAAGAACTTGGCATGACCAGTTTGGCGCTAACCGACCATGGCGCGATGTATGGTGCTATTGAGTTCTATCAAACAGCCAAAGAAATGGACATTAAACCAATTATTGGCGTCGAAACTTACGTTGCGCCCAAAGGCCACACCGATAAATCATCTCGCGAAGATTCCAAACCCTACCACCTGGTACTTCTTGCGCAGAACAACGAAGGATACGGAAATCTTCTTAAATTAGTATCGATCTCTCATTTGGAAGGGTACTATTACAAACCACGCGTCGACAAAGAATTACTCAAGAAATATGGCAAGGGCCTAATTGCTTCCTCGGCTTGTCTCATGGGCGAAGTGCCAGTAGCCGCTCTTAGCGGGCAGATGGATAGAGCCGAACAAATTATCAAAGAGTATCAGAACATTTTTGGCAAAGAGAATTTCTTTCTGGAGTTGCAAGATCATCCGGAAATAATCGAACAAGCCAAAGCCAACGAAGCCGTCATCGCCTTAGCCAAGAAAATGAATGTGCCGCTCATTGCCACCAACGATATCCACTACACTCGCAAACAAGACCGTGAACCGCATGATATTCTGGTCTGTGTCCAAACTGGTAAAACAGTCGGCGACGCCGACAGAATGACTTACGATGGCGACTTCTCCATGAGACCACCCGAAGAGATGGCCGAGGTATTTAAAGATTATCCCGAGGCAATTAGTAATACCGTTAGGATAGCGGAAAAATGTAATGTCGAGCTCCAATTGGGTACAGAAATTCTACCTGTTTTTCCTGTGCCAAAAGGCAAAACAGACGATGAGGTCCTACGCGAGCTGTGTCTCAAAAACATGCCTCTGCGCTACCCGGACGCCGGGCCAGAACTTATGGAGCGGTTAGATTATGAGCTCGATACAATCAAGAAAATGGGTTTTGCATCGTACTTCTTAATAGTTCAAGATTTTGTCAATTACGCAAAGAACAACGGCGTACTTGTCGGACCAGGACGTGGCTCGGCCGCTGGTTCGATTGTGACTTACTTGCTCAATATTACCAACCTCGATCCGCTCAAATACGGATTGCTGTTTGAAAGATTTTTAAATCCTGACCGTATTGAAATGCCTGATATCGATATCGATTTTGCCGATTCTCATCGGGCCGAAGTCTTAGAGTATGTCCGCAAAAAATATACCGACGAACACGTTGCCGGCATAATTACGTTCGGAACCATGGCGGCGCGCGCCGCGGTGCGCGACACCGGGCGCGCGCTCGGCATGGCCTATGGTGATGTTGATCG
>CAYUJF010000043.1:0-5249 GCA_964445015.1 uncultured Candidatus Saccharibacteria bacterium | reverse complement strand
GCCGATCCCAACAGATTACCAAAAGATCCCCTATCCTTCCGGAGCAAAACCGCCAGAGGACGAACTCCCCGAGGGAACTGATATCGAAACCCTAGAAAAAGAGGTTGAAGAATCTCGCCAGAATTTTCTAGAGTTGGCAAAGGATTATAATTGGTCAACCGAGATTATCAGAGACGTTATCGAACTTTACCATGGATATCTTTACGACCTTGCAGTAAGTAAATACCCCGATGATGTCCAGGCGTTTTGTATCTGGTTTTGCGAGGAGCAACTAAAAACATATCAAGAGGCTGCTAAAATCAACTCTTCGTACCAAAGCCTTGTTGAGAGTGCCGAGAATGAACTGGAGCATGTCAGAAACAGCGGGCCAGATAGACTATCTGATCCGAACTTGTCTTAATTTATCGCCCTCCAAGCAGAGGACGGTTTGACCACCATTCAAGAGTAAATATTTCGAATCATTTTTCAGGCTGAAAAGTGCCAGGTCGTTGCTACCATCTAAATCTATAACGTGGAATTGGTTATCTGCAATAAAGGTGATATGCGCCTCGTCGGCATATAGCTTGGCGTTAAATATGTCTTTGCTATATCTGGTTACCAATTCTCCGTCGAAGGTAATCTCATTATCCTCGACAACGACGCTGGTATCGGTTCTCTGGTTATTAAGATCACTGATTAACTTGGCTTTTTCAGTATTGTTTTCAATAGGTGTTTCAGTCGGTTTAAGAAGGAAGAGAACGACGTCTTCAAAAATGGCAGTTTGGCCGGCCTCGATTTTGACCGTATGGCTCCATGGATTATAGGACGGCTTAGAGACCTCAAGAGAATATTCACCCGGGTTTAAATTGGGAATGCGCCAGAGATTATCCGGCTCGTAAACCTTGCTATTAACCGTAAGGACGGTGTTTCTCGGTAGAGCCTTTACAACAATCATGGCGGTCCTGACGAATTCCTTATTGGTTATTTCGAGTCTATACCCAGATGCCGAGAGAATTACCATTGTCACTGCGACCAGAAAAAAGAATATGAGTAATATTTTGCCGGCGATAGATATACCTTTGTGTATTTTACCTTGCATACTTGATATTATACTCTATGAATAGCGACAAGTGGACAGGCGGGCAAGTGTTAAGTATCATAACAGGCTATAAGGACAAACATGAAATTTATTATTGAAGGCCAAAAACCCCTCAGGGGAGAGATAAAGGTAAATGGCGCGAAGAACGCGGCGCTGAAAATGATAGCAGCGTCTATCTTAATTGAAGGCAAAACAATACTACATAACACGCCGCAAATAGTTGACGTCGAGAACATGCTGAAAATTGCCGACAAAATCGGCAGTGAATCAGTTAGACGTGGTGACGTGGTTGAGATATCTCAAAATAAATCGGATATCTTCAAACTGCCAGAGGCTCTTACTGGCGCACTCCGCGGAGCAATCGTATTCATTGGTCCACTCCTCTCCAAACATGGCAAAGCGGTATTGCCAGTACCCGGAGGATGCGCTATTGGCAGACGTCCCATTACAGACCATATCGATATTCTTGGCAAACTCGGCGTTCGAGCCACCAAAGAAGGTGATAAATATTATTTCGAAAAGATTCGCGAGCCCCACGGTACAGTTCAGCTTCTGGCTCCGAGCGTGACAGCTACCGAGAACGCAATAATGTACCTATGCGTGGGTCAACATGAAGTCTTACTCCGCAATTGCGCTCAAGAACCGGAAATCGACGACTTGATCGCTATGCTGAATGATGCTGGCGCAAAAATACGAAGGGTTGGCGGCAAGAATATTAATATTATCGGTGTGCCGAAACTCAACCCGGTAGATCATACAATTATTGGCGACCGAGTCGAGGCCGGTACATGGATTGTTGCCGGACTTCTACTTGGCAACCCTTTAAAGATTAGTGGTTTTAACCCCGAACATTTGGCAGAGCCAATCAGATTGATCAGGAAAATGGGGGGAATAATCGACTTAGAGCAAAATGCGGTCCGCGTTAAAAAATCAACTATGAGGTCAACACAAATAACCACCCAAGCTTACCCTGGTTTTCCAACCGATCTCCAGTCCCCTTTTGGCTTACTTCTCACCCAATGCAATGGCAGATCGCCAATTAACGAAACAATTTTTAACGATCGGTTGAAATATCTTGACGAACTAAAACTGATGGGGGCTCGTACCAAAAATATCAGCGTCCACAAGGCTGAAATTACCGGTCCTACTCCTCTTGTTGGCAAGCACATCCATTCAACCGATTTGCGCGCTGGCGCAACAATGGTGCTCGCAGGCTTAATCGCTGAAGGCAAAACAATAGTCGATAATGCCCAGATAATTGACAGGGGTTATCAGGAAATGGATAATAAACTTTCGGCAGTTGGCGCAAGTATCGTCAGAAAATAATTTAAATCTCAAATGTTAAATCTCAAAATGATTGAGTGTCTGCGCCACATTAGGAAAAACCAGATTTGCATGCTACATATTACTTATTAGATATTATTTATTATTTTTACGATGTCTCGATTAGCTATAGATTTGGGCACAAACAACATTCGCATCTACAAACCCGGCAAGGGAGTGATTATCGATGAGCCCTCCGTAGTCGCCCTTGACTCAATCTCAGGAAAAATCGTTGCCGTAGGAGAAGATGCTAAGAATATGCTCGGACGTACTCCAGACAGCATTACAGCTGCTCACCCCCTTCAAAACGGAGTTATTGCTTCCTTTAAAATTACCGATGGTATGTTGAAATATTATTTCAGTAAGGTACTGGGGCGGTTTAGGGTACTCCGTCCCGAGGTAATGGTGGCAGTACCGGCCGGTGTGACCTCGACAGAAAAAAAGGCTCTTATTGACGCCTGCCAATCAGCCGGCGCCAAGGACACGTACGTGATTAAATCGCCTATCGCTGCCGCTCTTGGCGCCGGCGTATCGATTTCTTCACCTAATGGCAACTTGATTATTGATATCGGCGGAGGTACAAGTGAAATCGCCGTTATCGCCTTGGGTGATGTCGTGGCCTCAACCAGTGTCCGAGTCGGTGGTAATAAAATGGACCAGGCCATCGCCAATCATCTTCGCAAGCAATTTAGCTTGACTATTGGGGAGCAGACCGCTGAAAATATCAAAATAAAAATCGGGGCTGCCTTAACAATTAAAAACCAGAAACAAATGGAAGTTTCGGGTAGCAATACCGTTTCCGGACTCCCGGAAAGTATTATGCTCAAAACCGAGGATATAGTATCAGCCGTCAAATCGGAGTTAAATGAAATTGTAATGGCGGTAAAATCGGTTCTTCAGAAAACACCTCCCGAATTAGCCAGCGACGTTATGGATAAGGGCATTATTATGACTGGCGGAGGTTCCAAATTGCGTGTTATCGACAGAATGATGACAAAGATTACCGGAGTGCCATGTCAGGTTGTCGAGGAACCGGAGTATTGTACTGTTCGCGGCGTCGGTAATGCCCTCGAGAATTTAACCGAGTTCAAAAAGAGTGTTTTATGGAGCAAGTAAATATGAAAAAGCCATTTATCGCAATTGATGCTTCGAAAGCCACCAAAGCTTTCTTGTCCGGCACCGAATATTACACCCAAGAAATCATCAAGGGTATCATAAAAGCGTCAACCCATAATGACAAAATTGTGCTTTATTCCAAAGAACCGGTCGGCAATATTTTCGGCCAGCTACCCTCCAATATTGTAAACCGTGTACTCTCGAAACCACCGCGACTTTGGACACAGCTACGTCTTAGTTGGGAAACTTCTATTCGGCCGTCAAATGCATTATTCATTCCTGCTCACACCATCCCCCTTATAACAAAATCGCCGATTGTGACGACCATTCACGACTTAGGTTTCAAGCACTATCCAGAGTTATATCCACGCCATGAGCTGATGTACCATAATTTCTCAATGGATTTAGCGGTTCGAAAAGCAAAGCAAATCATTGCAATTTCAGAGTTCACTAAAAAAGACCTTCTTGAAAACTATCCCCATTGTGACCCGAAGAAAATTACTGTTATTCACCATGGCTATAACACTGACAGGTTTAAGCCACTGAAACTGACGGATGACCTAAAATTTCAGAAAAAGTATGGTAAGTACATACTCTTTGTCGGACGGCTCGAAGAAAAAAAGAATGTTCTGGGGATGGTAAAGGCCTATGCTCTACTTCGTAAAGAAAGAAATATTGAGCACAAGTTAGTCTTAGCAGGCCGTCCGAAATTCGGCTTTGAGCATGTTAAGGAATATATTGAAACTCTGCCCGAGAATATTGCAAAGGATATTATTATCACCGGCTACGTTCCCGATGACGATTTGCCAATTCTCATGCGCGAGGCTGACATCTTTTTGTTCACCACCTTTTTCGAGGGATTCGGTATGCCAATACTTGAAGCTTATGCCAGTGGCGTGCCGGTAGTGGCATCTAACACAACATCAATCCCCGAGGTAGCCGGTAACGCGGCTATCCTTGTCGACCCCCACAAAACCCTTGATATTGCTTCTGCCTGTAGTAAAATTATCAACCAGCCACATATCAGGAAAAAACTAATCAGGGACGGGATAGCTCGCAGTCACATGTTTAGCTGGGATAAAGCCGGCGCTCAAACTCTTGAGGTAATTAAAAATGTTGCAAAAGGTTCAGGTTATTAATCAGACAATCGACAATATCTCTCGCGAAGCACTTCTTGGCAAAATTCAGAGTGCAATAAAAAATAAACAAGTTCTCAAGATCGCAACTGTCAATCCGGAATTTATTGTCGCCTCGGTTAGAAACGCCAAATTTGCCAAATCGCTGAGTAATTTCGATATTAAGCTAGCTGACGGTTTTGGGATAGTATTTATGTCAGCATTATTCGGCCAAGGTTCAGTTATACGAACAACAGGCGTGGACTTAACTTACGATCTTATTAAGTCCGCGAATGCAAACAAGGTTAAGATTACTATGCTAGGTGCGTCCGAGGAATCAGCCCATCAGGCGTGCAACAAGTTGCGCAGCAACTATCCGAGTTTAAAAGTGGATTGCATTAGTGGCGGAGTAATTAATCCAGACGATATCGATGCTACTCTCATAGAGAATCTACGCACTAGCAAACCCGACATTCTTTTTGTCGGTTTGGGGTCGCCCAAACAGGAATACTTTATTGAGAAGGTCCAACAACTGCTACCGCCCTGTGTTACCATGGGTGTCGGCGGCACGATCGATTTTATTTCCGGCACGGCTCATCGTGCACCAAAATTCCTAA